>JBJHDE010000126.1:5357-10667 GCA_050486385.1 Planctomycetales bacterium
TGGGGGCGCTGATTGGCGCCGGCGGCTACGGCCAGCCGATTTTGTCGGGCATTCGGTTGAATCGCAGCGACTTGATCTTTGAGGGCGCCATTCCCGCCGCGGCGATGGCCCTGTCGGCCGAGTTGCTGTTCTTGGTGATCGAACCCTGGATCGTCCCCCGCGGCCTGCGGATCAAGCGTTGAGCCCTGCCCGGCCTGTCACGTTGGCGTGTGGGGCGTGCCGCCCGCAAACTCGACGATCAGGGTGTCGTCTTCGTAGCGAGCGCGGTTCATCGCCCGACCTTGAAAGGCCCGAGGCAGCGGAATCTGCTTGCGGGTCGTGTGCAGATTGATCAGCAGGGTGTCGTCCTTGAGGTGCAGTTGAAAGTGCTCGCGGTCGAGAAACGGCAGATGCAGCCGTAGCTCGAGATGGTCGCCGACGGTCCGTAGCTCCAAGGCCGGGCGACTGACCAACACCGCGGTGGGATCTTGGTCGGCAAACAGGCCGCTGGCGAATTGGGCCAGGCGTTCGGCGCCCAAGGGCTCGTGCGATTGCCATTCGGCTTGCAGGCACGGAACAGGCGCAAAACTCTCGTGGGTGGCCGCCAGAGTCGCCTGCTGCGTGGCCGCCCAATCGGCCCAAAATCCCTGGCCTTCGGCGAGGGGCAGGATTTTGTTGATCACGATCGCATCGACATTGAAGCCAAACAGGCAGGCCGTGGCAAACGCCCGACGGGTCTCGGCCAGGCCGACTGTCTCGGGCGTCATCACCAGCCGCAGGCTGCACCGTTGGGGATCGCGCATCAGGGCCGAGACCTCGCGGACCTGCTCGTAGGTGTCTTCGACGTTTTGGTAGTAGCCATCGCTTGGGGCGGCCACGCCGGTCATTTTGCCCATGATCGGCCAGACGGTGCGGGCGATGCGTTTCTCGATGGGGTAGTACTTCCGCATGAACCAATCCAGCACGTCGGGCATCCGCAGAATCTTCATCATGTCGCCGGTGGGCGGACAGTCGACGACGATCAGGTCGTAGCGGCGGGTTAAGGCCAAGTGCCGCAGTCGGGCCAGGCCAAACACTTCTTCCATGCCAGGCAGAATCGCGCACTCTTCGGCGACCACCTGGTCGGCCAGCGAGCTGCTGACGGTGAGATTGCGGAAGAAGTCGATCACGCTCGACCAATGGGCGGCGATCTCGCGATTGACGTCGACTTCCAGGGCCTCCAGCCGGGGGGCGACTTCGACGGGCTCGCCGCCAATCCGCTGGCGGAACATCTCGCCCAGGTTGTGGGCGCTGTCGACGCTGAGCACCAAGGCCTTGAGGCCCTGCTGAGCGGCCAGAACAGCGGTGGCGGCGGCCACGGTGCTTTTGCCCACGCCTCCCTTGCCGGTGTACACGACGATGCGGGTCATGGAGGCGATCTTTCGGGCCGTTGGTGAATTTTGGGAAGCTGCGGCGACCAGCGAGCATGCGGTGTGTCGGCGCCCAGTCGATGACCGCAGTGTAGGGGATGGGGTCGGGTGGGGCCAAAAATCCAATCGAAAGGAGGGGCTAGGGGTCGCGCCCTCGAATTTTGGGCGGGAGAATTGCGGTTTTCCTTGCGCGGGACGATCGGCTATGCCGATTGTAACGGCTGCACCGCATGACCTGCGGCAGGGTGTGGCACAAGGTACTGACCTTGACCCTAAACGGCGGCCGTGCAGAATGTCGCCGCCTTTGGTCGTGGCGGTCGCGGTCGATCCCCGATCTCTCGGACCCACGGACAAGCTGTCCGTAAGCACCGTGCAAGGAGTGCAGAAACCGTGAAGAATGGCGTGCTTTCGGCCATGCGTATGGCCCTCTTGGCTGTGGTTTGTCTCGCTGCCCTCTCGGCACCGACCCATGCCAATAGTGTCAACGTGGCCCTGGTGGACTTGGGTTACTTGTTCAAGAACCACCCCCGCTTCCAAGCTGAATTGGAAGCCATGAAAAACGAGGTCGAGCAGCGCGAGGGCGAGTTGCGTGCCACGCGAGATCGGCTGAATACGCTGCGGCAGGATCAGACCAAGTTCACTGTGGGCAGCAGCGAGTACAAGCAGCTCGACCAGCAGATTGCCACGACGACGGCCGATCTGCAGGCGCGTGCCGCTTTGCTGCGGAAGGACTTCCTGCAGCGCGAGGCCGCGATCTACCATCGGGCCTACGAGGAGGTTGCCAGCGAGATCAAGACCTTCTGCGAGCCCCGCGGCATCTACCTGGTGCTGCAGTTCAACGGCGACTCGATCGATGTCAACGATCCCCAGGCCGTGATGAAGGAACTCACCAAGCCGGTGGTCTATCATCACCAGGGCATCGACATCACCCCGGCCATCAAGCAGGCCCTTGAGACCCGCTTTGCCAAGCGGAACTGAGTTGGGCCGTTGGTGCTGGGTTCGCGTGTCGAACCGGCCCGAGAGATACGCCCCGTTGCCCGACGCTGGGGATTCGTTCCCCGGCAGGGCAACGGGGTTGTTCAAACACACCGGGGCCAGATCGTACCGATCGCGGCGGCCCCAAGCCTGAAAGAGCGCGTCGCGTGCTCGCCCGCCGAATCGTGGCTTCAACCGCCGCCCTGCTGGCAGTCTGGCTGCGTCCCGCTTCAAGAAATGCCTCATCCGATAAGCCTTCGCGGGAGGATCTCCATGTCGGCACGCGATCCGCGAAACCAAGTCACCCTGGCGGCTGAGGCCGTCGTCGAGGGGGTCGGCTACTGGAGTGGCCAATCGGTCCGGGTGGCGCTGCGACCGGCCGCGGTGAACAGCGGTCTCACGCTCTGTCGCGATGATCGACCGGATTGGACTCCTATTCCGGTGCATGTGGGCGCTCGGATCGAGGCCCAGCGTCGCACCGTGCTGGCCCTGGGCGGAGCCACCGCCGAAATGGTCGAACACGTGCTGGCCGCTTTGCATGGCTTGGGAATCGACAATTGCGAGATCGGCCTCTCGGCCGCCGAGCTGCCCGGCCTGGATGGCTCGGCCCAGGCGTTTGTCGATGCGATCCGTCAAGTGGGATATCAGGTGCAACCGGCTGAGGCCCGCACGCTGGTGGTTCGCGAACCGCTGCGGGTGGGCGATCACAAACAGTGGATCGAGGCCCGGCCGCCCGTGGAGCCCGGCGAGTTTACCGTCGACATGACGATCCATTATCCCGATCACCCCGTGATCGGCTGGCAGCGGTATGCCTTGCGGGTCACGCCGGAAAGCTTCGCCCAGGAATTGGCGGGCTGCCGCACATTCGTCTTGAAACACGAGGCCGATTGGATGCTCCAGCAGGGTCTGGCAACCCACTGCACGCCGCGGGACTTGCTGATCCTGGACGAAGGCGGCCCCCGCGACAACACGTTGCGATTTCCCGATGAGTGTGTCCGCCACAAGGCGCTCGACCTGGTGGGCGATTTGGCCATGGTGGGCTGCCGTGTCCAGGGGCGATTCGTCGCCCATTGTTCGGGACACCGCCACAATGCCGAATTGGCCTGGGCCCTGCTCAACGAGGCCGATCAGCTCGAAATGCGTCGTCAGAGTGCCTAGCGGGCACACGACTTCTTGAACGCCAACACCAGCATCACCAACGACAACGCCGATGCCACGGCCCCCCGGCCTCGGACCTGCGAACATCCACATTGTCACTCGGGCACGGAAGTACGTTCCATCATGGCAACCCGCGTGAGCCCGCAAGCGGTGATCGATCCCCGGGCCGAGTTGGATCACGGCGTGGTGGTCGGTCCCTGGTGCGTCATCGGACCCGACGCCCGCATTGCCCAGGGGACCGAACTGATCAACTCGGTCACGATCCTGGGGGAATGCGAAATCGGCCGCGATTGCCGGATTTTTCCGGGGTGTGTGTTGGGGGCCGAGCCGCAGGATGCCCACTACCGGGGCGGAGCCACGCGGTTGGTGATTGGCGATCGCAACACGATCCGCGAGAACGTCACCATCAACGGCGGAGCCGCGGCCACTGGAGGCACGCGGATTGGCTCCGATGGCTTTTTGATGTCCGGCGTGCATGTGGCCCACGATTGCTATCTGGGCGATTTCGCGGTGCTGGCCGGCGGGGCCTTGCTGGGCGGTCACGTCTGGATTGCCCATCACGCGGTGCTCAGCGGCGCGGTGTGCGTACACCCTTGGTGTACCATCGGCGAGCACAGCTTTATCGAAGGCAACACCCGGGTCCTGCAGGATGTGCCGCCGTTTACGCTGTTTGATGGCCAACCGGCTCGGCCGCGGTGCATCAATGGCGTGGGGCTGGCCCGTTGCCGCTTTTCGGAGTCTCAGATCGCGGCCCTGGTCGAGGCCCATCGGCTGGTGTTTCGCGCCAAGCAGCCCCTGGCCGAAGTCCGCCAGCAGCTTGAAGACAACGACCAGATGACCGCCGAGGTCGAGCGGCTGCTCGAGTTCCTCGCTCAACAGCATCGTGGTCGACATGGCCGTAGTCGAGAAAAGGCTCGGCAAGCGGCCTAGCCCTCGATCCACTCTCTTCCCATCGCGGAATTTCAGCATGAGCAACACTCTCAACGTAGCGGTCATCGGCACGGGGCACCTGGGCAAGCACCATGCCCGGATCCTGGCGGGTCTGCCGGGGGTGCGACTGGTCGGTGTCGTCGACACCCATCGGTCGACCGCCCAGGCCGTGGCTCATGAATACGGCACGTCGGCCTACACCAACGTCCAGGAACTTGCCGGGCAAATCCACGCCGCCGTGGTGGCCGTGCCGACGCGATTTCATGCGGCGATTGGCGTGGACCTGCTGGCCTCGGGCGTGCATTGCCTGGTCGAAAAGCCATTGGCCGCCACGCTCCGCGAGGCCCACGAACTCAACGACGCCGCCCATCGGGGCCGCGCGGTGCTGGCGGTTGGCCATGTCGAGCGGTTCAACCCCGCTTGGGACGCCGCCTGCCAACGGGTCAGTTCGGCCAAGTACATCGAAGCCCATCGCCTGTGTGGTCATACCTTCCGCTCGACCGACATCGGGGTCGTGCATGACCTGATGATTCACGACCTGGACCTGGTGCTGAGTCTGGTCGGCCTGCCCGTCCTGCGGGTCGAGGCCCTGGGCGTGAGCCTGTTTGGCGGGCACGAAGACGTGGCCAACGCTCGACTCACCTTCGAGGGCGGTTGCGTGGCGGTGTTGAATGCCTCGCGGGCCAGCTACACGCTACGACGGACGATGCATCTGTGGAGCGAGTCGGGCTTTGTGGGCATCGACTTCGCCACCCGCAGCGCCGAAGTGGTCGAGCCCTCGGAGATGCTCCGCCGCCGACAACTGTGCGTCGAAGGGCTCTCGCCCCAGCAACGGGCCACCCTCAAAGACGAGCTGTTC
>JBJHDE010000127.1:0-3174 GCA_050486385.1 Planctomycetales bacterium
ATCTGCGACTGCTGGTGATCACGGTCGTGGTGCTGATCGTCGGCGGCGGGGCCATCTACGGATGGTGGCGCATCCAGATCGCCCACAACGCCACGGCCCTGCTGGATCGGGCCCAGCGGGCCGAAGCCGAGGGCGACGCCGAGACCGCCGCCCGCTGGTATCACCAGTATCTCAAGTTCCGCCCCGACGATCTCGACTCGCTGGTGCGTCGGGCGTTGGTGTTTGATGAAGCCGCCGACACGCCCTATCGCCAGCGGCGGAGCGTCGACCTGCTGCGTCGCGCCACGGGTCGCGTGCCCGAGGACCCTGCGATACGTCGGGCGTTGGTCCGGCGATTGTGGAGCCTCCGCGAATTCACCGAGGCCGCCCAACAGGCCGAGGTCCTGTTGGCCGATGAGCCCGACGATGCCGAACTGCTGAGCCTGCGGGCCAAGGCCCTGTACGGGGCCGCCATCAACCTGGGCCGACCCAGCTTTCGGGTCGTGGCCGAGGCCTGCCAACGGGCCGAGGCCGCCGGCAGCCAGGATGTCGAGCTGTTTACCATCGCCGCCGAGGTCTATCGCAATCGACTGGAGGCCCCGCCCGAGGCCGATCGGATCGGTCGGGCCGACCGCCTGATGAGCCGACTCGGCGAGCTGCGTCCCGACGACCCCGCGGCCCAGTTGGCCGTGTCCCAGTATCGTCAGCGGTACGACCTGCCCGGGGCCGATGCCGCACTGCAACGCGCCCTGGAACTGGCCCCGCGTGACGAAAGCGTGCTGATTCCCGCAGCGGCTCGGGCGATCGATCAACAGGATCTCGCGGCGGCCCAGGCCTACCTGGACACCGCCCGCGGGGTGGCGCCGGCCGAGCCGCGGACCTATGAGCTGTTGGCCCAGATTGCAAATCGCCAAGGCCAGCCCGAGCGGGCAATCGACCTGCTGCGTGAAGGGTTGGAGGCCGCGGGCGAGACCCTGCGGCTGCAACTGGCGCTAACGGAAACCTACCTGGATGCCGACCAGTTGGACGACGCCCGACGGGCCCTGGAGTCCGCGAGCCGGCTGTTGGGACGAACTGGCCCCTATCTGCCCGCCGAGGCCCGCTCGCTGGCGGCCGATCAAGTCCGCTTGCTGCGGGCGCGCTACTGGTTGCAGGACGAGCGTCCGCTGGCGGCGCTGCCCTTGTTGCAGGATTTGGTCAGTGCCGGCCAGCAGCGTGGACGGGCCGCCCTGGACAGCGTCACCCAAGCCCAACGCCACCTGCTGTTGGCCCAGGCCCTGGCGGCCAGCAACCAGTGGGATCGGGCCCTGATTGCCTACCGGCAAGCCGCCGAGGCCGACAATCGCTCGCTAGCGGCCCATGTCGGCGAGGCCGAGAGCCTGCGGGCGATGGGCCAACTCGATCGGGCCGTCGAGCGGTTCCAACGCATCACCGCCACCTTTCCCGATGTGCCGGCCAGCGTGTGGATCAATCAAGCCCGCACCGAGTTTCTGCGGATGACCAGCGACGCCGAGACCAGCGACCTGTCGCCGGTGGCGACCACGATTGAACGGGCACGCACGATCCTCGATCGCCGTGACGAGCCAGACGACGCCGCACGGCGAATTGAGCTGGAGTTGCTGGAGGCCCAGATTCAAGCCCGCGGCGGCCAACGGGATCGGGCCTTGGCCACCTTGGAACGCGCCATCGCCCGACGCCCCGACCTGGTGCGTCCCACGGCGGTGTTGTTGCTGGAGTCGTGGCAACGGCCCGAGCTGGCCGATCGCGAGGTGCGGCTGATGCGGCAGCACCAACGGGATGAAGGACACGACCCGCTGAGCGTGGGCCTGGTGGAGGCCGAGCTGTTGGCCCGTCGTGGCGAGAGCGGCGAAGCCATCGCGCACTTGGAACAGCAGCTTGAGGCCACCAGCGATCCGACCGCCCGTCGCGAGATCAAGTGGCGGTTGGTCGCGTTGGAATTGAACACCGGTCAGCTTGACGCCTTGCAACGGCGACTGACCGCGTTGGCCCAAGAGTACCCCAACGACCATCGCGTCTGGACGGCCTTGGCCGAGTTGGCGGTTCGTCGCGAAGCGTGGGATTCGCTGGCCGAGTACGAGACGCAGCTTCGCCGCATCGAGGGCGAAGACGGTTCGCTGTGGCGTTTCTTTGGTGTGATGCGACGGCTGGCCGAATGGGAAGCCGACGCCAACCGGGCGATGGACCCGACCGCCGACCCCCGGTTCGTCGAGGCGGCTCGCGGGGCTCATGAACTCGCGGGCCTGCGTCCTACCTGGAGTTGGAGCCTGCTGGCCCAGGGGCGGGTTCGCGAGGCCGAGGGCCGACTCAACGAAGCCGTCGAGCTGTACGGTCGCGCCGTCAGCCAGGGTGCCGGCTCGGCGGTGATCTACGATGCCCTGCTGAGCGCCCTCTATCGGCAAAATCGCCTGGACGAAGCCGCCGAGTTGCTGGCCCGTGCTCCCGAAAGCGTGGTCGGCACTTCGCGGCTGTCGCCGTTGGCCCCCGAGGTCCTGCTTCGCGCCGGAAAGGTCCAGCAGGCCGCCGCCACCGCCCGGGCCGCTTCGCAAAACCGGCCCTCCGACCTGGCAGGACGCATCCGCCTGGGGCAGATTCTCACCATGGCCAGCGAACAGGCCGCCGATCTGGAGGCCAGTGTCGAAGCCCGCCGCGAGGCCCAGCAAACCCTGGAAGCCGCGACGGAAATCTTTGCCGACGATCCCCGAAGTTGGCAGGCCTTGGTCTGGTTCTACACCCGCACCAACCAGCATCCCCGGGCATTGGCGGTTCTGACCAGGCTGGAGGATCCGGGCCTGTCGCTGGACCCGGTCGACCGGGCGTTGGCCTTGGCCCGCGGCTATCAGGGACTGGGCGATGTGGCCGCCGCCGGCCAACACTATCAGCGGGCCGCCGAGTTGGCGCCCGACAGTCTGGCCGTCCGCCAGCGGCAGGTGGCCTTCTTGTTCGAGACCGATCCCATTCAGGCCGTGCCGGTGCTGCGGCGGATGCTGGAGATCGACCCCGAGTCGGTCATCGCCCGACAGAGCCTGGCCACGCTGCTGGCCTTTGAAGGCGACGAGACGGGCTTCGCGGAAGCCTTGAACCTGCTGCAAGACGGCGAAGCCGACCGCCGGCTGCAAGCCCTGCTGCACCTGCGTCGCCAGAAGCCCGAGGACACCCGCCAGGCCGCCGCCGCCT
>JBJHDE010000127.1:3184-10653 GCA_050486385.1 Planctomycetales bacterium
GTCAACCGGCCGACCGCCTGCTGCTGGCGCGGGCCTGGGAGCAAGCCGGCGACACGGCTCAGGCCCTGGCCGAGTACAAGAAACTCTCGGGCCAGTCGAGTCCGCTGCCAGGGGCCGTGGCGGCGCATGTCGACTTTCTGCTGCGAACCGGCTCGCCCGAGGCCGCCTGGGAGCTGAGCCATCAACTCCGGACGCTGGCTCCCGATGAGTTCCGAACCGCCTTGCTGCAGGCTCGGGCGTTGCGGGACCTGGGCCGCGAGCCCAAGGAACTGGAAGATCACATCCGCGGCTTCAGCGAGGATCGGCTCACCAAGCTGGGTCGGCAAGCCAGTGCCGAGCAGCGGGCCGAGGTCCTGTTGGCCACCGCCGGGTTGTACAGCCAGTTCGACCTGCACGCCGCGGCCGAGGCGGTGTATCGCCGCATCCTGGAACAACGCCTGCTGGACGACGGAGCCATCCGCTATGCGGTGTGGCTGCTGGATCAGGATCGGGCCGACGAGGCCATTCGCCTGGGCTTGCAGCAACTCGACCAACACGACGACGTGGCCAGCGCCTCGCAACTGGCCGGCCTGCTGACCACGCTGGCCGGTCGCACGGGAGACCGCTTCCCCGAGGCCGAGCACCGCCTGCACGCCGTGCTCGAACGGCATCCCGACAGCGCCCAGTTGTTGGTGGATGTGGGAACGCTGTTTCATGTGCAAGGCCGCTTCGACCGGGCCGAGCCCCTGTATCGCCGCTTGCTGGACCGCGTGCCCAACCACGTGCAAGCGCTCAACAACCTGGCGCTCCTGGTCAGCGAGGCCCACGACGCCACCGCCGAAGCCGAAAGCCTGATCGATGCCGCCATCCGGCTGTCGGGCGGCAGCCGCAGCAGCCGCGACTCGCGGGCGATCATCCTGCTCAACGCCGGCCAGTACGAGCCCGCCTACGACCTGATGCGACACCTGATCGCCGAGGCCCCCGAGGCCTCGCCCGGCTTTTACCTGCACTTGGCCTACGCCGCACTCCGCACCGATCGGCTGGACGAGGCCCGCGCGGCTTGGGACCAGGCTCAACCCGGGTTGGCCAAGCAGGTGCTGCTGCCTTGTGAGCAGGCGATGGTTTCGGCCTTGCAAGACCAATGGCCGACCGCCCCCCAAACCGACTGAATCGACACACCCCGTTCTGGAGCTGAACCCGTGATGGCCAAATCCTTGGGCCTGGTCGCCGCCGCCGTGTTGGTCGTGCTGCTGACCCTGGCCGGCGAGATGTCGTTCGGGCGATGGGCCAACCTGGCCGATCGCGACCAGCGGATGCAGGCCGCCGCCACGGCCATTGAGCAACTGCCCACCCGCTTTGGTCCCTGGCGGGCGGTGCGGGACGAGCCTTTCTCGGAGCATGCCGTGGCCGTGCTCGAGTGCCGCGGCTACATCAACCGGGTCTATGAAAAC
This sequence comes from Planctomycetales bacterium, assembly GCA_050486385.1. Lineage (GTDB taxonomy): Bacteria > Planctomycetota > Planctomycetia > Pirellulales > Pb10988 > JBJHDE01. The sequence goes on from JBJHDE010000127.1 coordinate 4,615, forward strand.
GTCGAGACGGGAGAATCGCTGACCGTTAGCGTGATTGTCGGGCCCGCCGGACCGATGACCGCTCATCGACCCGAGGTCTGCTTCTCGACCCGCGAATACACGCAAGATGGGGCCACGGTCGAGCAAACCGTGGTGGTCGACGGCACCGAGCACCAATTCCGCCAGGCCCAGTTTCGCTCGACACGGCTCGAAGGCCAGCAAGTGGTGTGCTACTACGGTTGGTCGCACGACGGCACCTGGGTGGCCCCCGAGGCCGCCCGCTTTGTGCTGGGGGGCCAACCCTATTTGGTCAAGCTGCAGTTTGTGACCTCGATGGACCAGCCCGGCCCGAAGTCGCCCGACACCGGCGGGCCAACCGAAGCCGCCACCCCCGCGGTCGCCCCATTGGGCGAGCGATTCCTGCAAGACCTACTCCCCGTGCTGGAGGCCAAGCTGGCGGGGAGCGAACCGCCAAGTTGAATCCGCCGCCAACTTCGTCCCCCATTCCAACCATGTCTGGTTTGCCTGCGCGGGTACGCTCCGTGCCACGGCCAATTGATCGTCCAGCCGCCGAGCCAGGGAAGAAATGCCCCTCGTCAAGCGAACGCCTTGACAGCGCCACAACCCCAAGCTATTCCTCGGTTTGCGGCGTCGCCGGGCTTCACACACCTCTTGCAGGAACTGGCTGGGTCAACCGGTCGTCGGCTCAGGCTCAATGTTAGGGTGTTTGAAGTGCCAGGATGTTTGAAAAGGCGTGAACCAGGACAAGCATGGACCTGAAAGTCCTTTCTGACCAGCTCGAAGGCAAGCTAGCCGACCAGTTCGAGGAACTGCGTTCGGGCATCTCCGAGCGCGAGGATTCTCGGGCATTCGGAGCGATGATTGAAAAGCGGATCGCAGACAATTGGGACCGCATCTGCACTGAACTTGGTGTTACCGCTCTTGAGAGGCCCGGCCGACGCACGATTTTTGATTTCGCCTTTCAGGAGGCAGGGCATCTGGTTGGTGTTGATATCAAGACCAAGGACTTGGACTCGACGCGATACTCGGATGGCGGTATCTGTGCCGTTGGCAACCTCTTAAAATTTCTTGCCAATGACAATGGTGTGTTCTTGTTGGCGGAATTCGGACACAATCGATCGGCCGAGCACAGCAGCACGCGCGATCTTGAATACATCCGTGTTGCCCCCTTCATCATGCTTCCGCCAAACGCTTACCGCATTGAGAACCTTGGGACCGGGCAGGTGCGTCTCAACTACACGGTGAACCAGGTTTGGGACGAGATCGCGTGGGATCGGGACATCAAGGAGTTCTACGACCTCTTTATTGACCTCGCGATTTTGCATTACCAAAGGGTGAGTCGCGATGCCATGAATCGAATCGCGAGCCTTGAAGAGTTCAGGAAGAATGGATACACCCGCTTCACGTTTGGCCGGCGCTGAGATCGGCAAGGTGTTTACACCGCCGGACTGGGCGGAATGGCTCATCACCAGGTGGGGCGTCTGCGAAGCCTGGCTGTCCGGGGCAACCGTCTGCGATCCAACCGCTGGTGAAGGTGCCTTCGCTCTTGCCCTGATGCGGCTGGCGCGTGCTCGCGGGGCGGACCTGACAGCCGAGCTGCTCTCGCGATTGATGCTGATCGAGCTTGATCCGCAGCACCTTCGCGCCTTCAAGGGAAAAGCGCGCCAAGAGTTCTGCGTGGATTTCCCTGAGACTCAATTGCTCGCGCGCGATGTCATCATCCATCCCCCCGCCGTCCAGTTTGATTTTCTGATTGGCAACCCACCCTGGGCCAACTTCACGGATCTGCCTGCGAGGTACAAGGAAACACTCAAACCGTACTTCATAGCTGAGGGTCTGGTCCCTGATAAGCGCAAGGTGCTGCTCGGGTCTTCACGAACCGATTTGGCAGCGCTGGTACTCAAGGTGGTGCTGGGGCGACTCCTCGGTCGGAACGGTTTCGGTTGCTTCTATCTGCCCCTCTCGTTGTTTGCTGGCGAGGATGCGCACCGCGGCTTCAGAGACTATCAGGCGAACCGCCGAGATTTCGCCATTGACGAGGTCTGGGAATTCACCCAGACCCGCGTATTCCATGGCGTCGGAACATCCTACGGCTGTGCCCGATTCGAGATGGACAAGCGCCAAGCCTTTCCCGTGCGGTACTTCCGGGAGTCCAGCTCCGACTGGATTGAGCATCGGGCGATCCCGCTCACGGCCACGAGCGACCCCTGGCGAATCCTCGCGGACGACGAAAGCGATGCCTTACCTGAGCCGATTGATGTCGCGCTGCTTCCAACACAGAAACCCAGGCAAGGCATTAACACCTGTGGAGTAAATCAGGTTTTTATCTTCGATGAGTATCCAAAGCGTTTGCCCGCCAGATTTGTCTTCCCGCTTGCCACCAAAGATATTTGGAAAACTGGCGACACGGCACCCAGACGGTGGATCCTGCTGCCGTATGACAGCCAAACGGGAAAACCACTTCCTTGGCCAGAGATTGAACGGCACCCGGAACTCTGTCGCCATTTGATCAAGGCAAAAGGTGTCCTGGAGAATCGGGCGGGCACCCTGATTCGTGCTTCGATCTCCAAGGGAATCTGGTGGGCCCTGCTCGGGGTCGGCCCCTACTGCTTTGCTCCGTACAAAGTCATCTGGGAGGCCTACGGGAAGAGCGATTTCAACCCGACGGTCCTCCACAAGGATTCCGGTCAGGTCTGGCAGGCAAATCAGTCCATGCAGGCGTTCATTCCCTGTTGGAGTGAGGTCGATGCCCAACGGGTTTGTGCGGGACTCAAGCACCCAAGCATCGTGGCCCTCCTTCAGCAGCTCAACGGCGATGGCAAGTGCAATTGGGCTCAACCAGGCAAGGTCAAGAAGGTGCTCTCCTTTCATCAGCCGAAGGATCATCAACTCCAACTCATCGATTGAGCCACCCTTCGCACAGCACCGCCAACACGGCAAAGCCCGGCGGTTCGTCCCGCGACGGAGGGCTGCAAGCCAGGCGGCGGACGCCAAGCCGGCGCCAATCGACGCAAGCGGTGCGACCGCATTCGGGACGTTGGGCCACTTGGGACACCCCAGAAGATTGGCAAACGCAGCCGCCTCTGGGCGAGGGTTGACGCGCGGCGGTATAACGATGTGTTCCGCCGATGGGCGTTGTCGGCCCGATTGCCAGACCTCGAGGTGGGAGGTCGGCGATGGCTGGCGAATATGCACCCGGTCTCGGGAATCCGGCCCCCTTGGCCTCGCCGACGGCGAGGCTCGCGACGATGCTACCGCGCTACCTGACGGCCTTCCGACCCAAGGACGTGCCGCACCACTTTACCGATGTGCTGATCCTGGGCGGCGGGCTGGCGGGCCTCCGCGCGGCCCTGGAGGTCGACGCGCAACTCACGACGCTGGTCATCAGCAAGCTGCCGCTGGAGACCAGCAACAGTCAATGGGCCCAGGGGGGCATCGCTGGGGTGCTCGATCCCGATGACCACTTCGATCACCATGTCGAGGACACCCTGACCGCCGGCGGCACGCTGTGCGATCGCGAAGTCGTCGAGAGCGTCGTCCGCCAAGCGCCCGAGGAGATCCAAAAACTCATCGGTTGGGGCACCCACTTCGATGAAGAAGCCGGCCGCCTGGCCCTGGGCCGCGAAGGCGGGCACAGCCACCATCGCATTGTCCATGCCCTGGGCGATCGTACCGGCCGCGAGGTCATGCGGGCGCTCATCGCCAAGACCGCCGAGCTGGAAAACCTGCGGAGCTGGGATCGCACCTTCACGCTGGACCTGCTGACCGATGACGATGGCTGCCGTGGGGCCGTGGTCTGGCATCCCAAGCGGGGCGTGTCGCTGGTGTGGGCCAAACAAACGATTCTGTGTACCGGCGGGGCCGGGCAGCTTTATCGCGAAACGACCAACCCCGCGGTGGCCACCGCCGATGGCCACGCCATGGCCTACCGGGCGGGGGCCGAACTCCGCGATATGGAGTTCGTGCAGTTCCACCCCACCGTGCTGTACCTGGCCGGATCGAGCCGGCACCTGATCACCGAAGCCATCCGTGGCGAAGGGGCCTGGCTGATCGATTCGCAGGGCCATCGCTTCATGCCCGACTACGACCCACGCGCCGAGCTGGCCCCTCGCGACATTGTGAGTCGGGCGATCACCATGCAAATGGAACGCACCGCCCACCCCAACGTGTATCTGGATCTCCGTCACCTGGAGGGCCAGCTCGTGCGACGGCGGTTCCCAGGCATCGTGACGTTGTGCGAGAAGTTCGGCCTCGACGTCCAACGCGATACCATCCCCGTGCGACCTGGGGCCCACTACATGATTGGCGGGGTGAGTGTCGATGCCCAGGGCCGCACGACCCTGCCCGGATTGTGGGCCGCGGGCGAAGTCTCCAGCACCGGCCTGCACGGCGCCAACCGCTTGGCCAGCAACAGCCTGCTTGAGGGCCTGGTCTACGGGGCCCGATGCGGACGCGGGGCCTCGGAGATCGCCAGCGGGCGACCCGACGACCTCCGCGGTTTGCCCATCACCAGCCCCACGCGAACACCCCCAACCCGAGCTGAACTCGACCTGGCCGACGTGCGGGCGTCGCTCCGCAGTCTCATGGGCCGACGTGTCGGTATCCGCCGAAGTGGGGACGGACTCGCGGAAGCCGCCGCCCAAAACGAACGCTGGTGTGGCTACATTCTTGAGCACCAATTCGAGGAACCCGAAGGCTGGGAACTGCAAAACATGCTGGTCACCGCCCGAGTGATCATCCAGGCGGCCCAGCTTCGCAATGAGAGCCGCGGAGTCCACTATCGCAGCGATTTTCCCAGTACCCGCGACCCCGAATGGCAGCGGCACTTGTGCTTCCGGGGGCCCAGCGCTCCGGGATCGGCCGCTTGACGAGGGTTGACCCCTTGGGTGGTCATTCGCCCAACTTTCAGGCAACAAATGCGCAAGAAATAGGCAAGCCTGGAGCCCCGCGATTTCCGACACCTGGAGAAAACAGGGGTAGGCGATCGATGGTCACTCGGGTATCTGGTTTGCTCAGGGAGTCCACCTGACTATTCTTCCCTGGCTCGACGCCCCCCCTATGTTGGATGCCTACCGTTCGACAGGCTCGTTTGACGAGACCTTTCTTCCCGACGGGAGCCCGCGACAGCCCAGCGCGCTGTTTGTCGAGCAGCTCCGCGCGTTCACCAGCGACGAGCTGATGCGTCGCAAGACGGCGGCGGACCTGAACCTGTACAACATGGGCATCACCTTCGCCGTGTACGGCCACGAGGCCGGCACCGAGAAGGTGTGGCCCTTCGACCCGCTGCCGCGGATCATCTCCAGCGAAGAGTGGGTGACCATCCGTCGGGGCTTGCAGCAGCGGATTCAGGCCCTGAACGCCTTTATCGACGACGCCTACAACGACCAGAGAATCTTTGCCGACAAGATTGTCCCCTCGGAGCTGGTCTTCTCGGCCAAGACGTTTCGCAAAGAGTGCCTGGGCCTCAAGCCGCCCCGCGGCGTGTGGTGCCATGTCACCGGCACCGATCTGGTCCGCGACAAGGACGGCAAGTTCTACGTGCTGGAAGACAACCTGCGGTGCCCTTCGGGCGTGAGCTACGTGCTCGAAAACCGCGAGGTCATGAAGCGGACCTTCTCGGAATTGTTCGAGGACATTGGCGTGGCCCCGGTCGAGGACTATCCCGAGCGGCTGCTGGACAGCCTGCTGTACTGCGCACCCAGTTGGATGGTGGGGCCCACCGCCGTGGTGCTGACGCCGGGCATTTACAACAGCGCGTACTTCGAACACTCGTTCCTGGCCCAGCAAATGGGTGTCGAGTTGGTGCAGGGTTCGGACCTGGTCGTCCACGATGGCCTGGTCCACATGCGGACCACCCGGGGCCTGCAGCGGGTGGATGTGATTTACCGGCGGATCGACGACGACTTTATCGATCCCAAGTGCTTTCGCTCCGACAGTGTGTTGGGGGTGCCGGGCCTGATGGACGTGTACCGGGCCGGCCGGGTGGCATTGGCCAACGCCCCAGGCACCGGCATCGCGGATGATAAGGCGGTGTACCAT
>JBJHDE010000128.1:0-10633 GCA_050486385.1 Planctomycetales bacterium
CAACATGCCAGCAAATTGGCGCACAGCAGCAGCGGCGGGAAGCTGCTGGCGACCCGCCAAAATCTGACCAGCGGGCGAGCCATCCGTGAACGATTGCTAATCATGGATCGCTACTCCTCAGATGCTTCAACTCAATCAGAGTCTATCCGAGCAGTCCGCTACTGTCAGCCAATGCCTTGAGACCGTCTCCCTGCCTGTTACCGGCCGGTCGCGCTCAGCCCTCGTTGCGGCGGCGTTTGTAGAGACGGCGGCCGAGGGCGGGACTATACAAAGTCCAGGGGCTGTCGCTGTTGGGATCGTCGCGAATGGCCTGCTCGAAGCTTTGCAGCTTGGCGTCCAGATTGTCCAACTGCCAGAGGGCCACGGCCTCCAGGGTCATCGGCAACCGCGGTGCCCCAAACTCGTAGCTGCCGTGATGACTCACAACCAGGTGCTTGAGCCGCAGCAGCAACTCACTCGGAATCGGCTCGCCCAACAGTTGCTCGGCCTCGGCGGCCTTGCGATCAATCATGCCCACGCACAGCACAATGTGACCAATCAACTGGCCCGAATCCGTGTAGGCAAACCCCTTGTCGTAGCTCAGCTCCTCGACCTTGCCGGCGTCGTGCAGAAAGGCCCCCATCAACAACAAATCGCGATCCAAGGTGGGATACAAGTCGGCAATGCGGGTGACAATCTCCATGATCGTCACCACGTGCTCCAACAGCCCACCCAGGTAGGCATGGTGATTCTTGATGCCGGCCGGCGTGTGACGAAAGTCGCGCAGAAACTCCTCGTCCATCAGAAAACTCTCGGCCAGCGCCCTCAAATATGGATCGCGCATCGCCCGCAACAACTCGCCCAACCGACCGACGAGCCGCTCGATCTGTTCGGGCGTCTGGATGGTGAAATCGGCGGGGTCAACCTGGTCGGCGGAGATGCGGTGCAGCTTGCTGGCGATCACTTGCATCTCGCCCTGGTAGAGCTGCGCGGTGCCTTCGACCCGCACGAAGTCGCCATCCTGAAAGCTGTGATAGACCTGGTCGCTGGCGTTCCACATCCGCGCGCACAACGAGCCCGAACGATCGCTCAGGGCGACTTGAAGATACAGGTTGCCATTGCGATTGGGGCGAAGTTGCTTGCCCGAGGCCTGATAGACCTCGTTGACGCTCTCACGATCGGACAACTGACTGATGAACCGGCGACCCATCGGTGGGGCGTCTCCAGCGGGTGGGTGCGGAGGGACTTTGGCGGCGATTGTAGGCCAAGCCCGGCGGTAGGCCAATTGCGAGGCCTCGTCGCGATGCCAGGGGCGTCGCGCGGCCCCCCTCGACCGTGGAGCAAGCGGCCCGACGGCGGCGGCCAAAAATCGACAAACGCCGCGAATTGGCCCGTTGGCAGCCGGGGGTGGGGTTGGTACAATCCTGGATTCTCGGCCCAAAGGGGGTCGAGCGTGGTGGTCCGATTTGCCCGCATTCCGTCTGTTGCCCAGGCGTTGCTCCCATGGCCCGAAGCCGTCGATCCTCGAAGAAGAAAGACCCCATCTTCGTCAATGGCGAGCGTCCTCGCCCGATGTACGTGGATTACAAGGACATCGAGTTGCTGGGGAAGTTTGTCAATCGCCAAGGCCGGATGATCAGCCGCCGTAAGAGCGGTTGCACCGCCGCCAGCCAACACGCCGTGAGCCGGGCCATCAAACGGGCCCGCTTTATGGCCCTGCTGCCCTACGTGGCCGAGTAAGAATTTTCCCGGCTCGCCGCCGCGTCCTGTAAGGCTTACACCGCGACCCATCGTGCGTGCCCCAATCGCGGGCACACTCCGATGGGTCGCGTTTTTCTTTGGAAATTCTAATTCCTTGTGCCACATCGACTTCCGTCGACCCCACCACCAAAGAATCGCCTGAGATTCGCGATTCTGGCACGAGGCTTGCTTTACATTCTTTCGCCGGGAATGACCACTCCGGCATCGTCTCCTAAACTCCGATAGACACAGCGTTTGGGTTTGCCTTTTGGTTTCCTCCTCCAATCCGTCTCCCCTCATCTGTCCCCCAGGAGGTCTCTGCCTATGACACAATCCCGGGGCCCATCGAACTAGGGCGCGATGTGCCTTGCCATGACACGTGTTGCGTTGACTACTTGGTCGTCCGTTTTCTCCTCAAACCAATTCACAGTGGGCGCGTTGCAGGGACGCTCGCCAGGCCACGAATCTTTCCCAGTTGCTCGGGTCAATTTGGGTTGCGCCTCCTCCGGCCCGAGAGCCTCTCGGGCGTCCCTCCTTTTCTCTCAGATTTCCCACCTCACCGCGTGCGGCTCGTGATTCTCGCTCGCACGCCCTGGCCAAGACGCGATTCTAAGCGTCGGCCGGCAAACACTTTCCAAGCGGAACCGTTCTTGCGAGCTAGGCCTCGCCCGCCGGATGCGTTCGGCCATGAACGAAGGGATCGTCGGCATCGAACACCAGTTGGGCTTCGCCGTTGACCCACGCACGACCGCGAATCAGTGGGCGGATGGCTCCGCCTTCCAGGGGCTGATACCGGCCCTCGAACACCGTCCCGATCACGCTTTGCTGTCGCCAAACTTGACCCGGCTGCAACCGCTGGTCGGCCGCCAGGCAGGCCAGTTTCGCGCTCGTCCCCGTGCCGCAGGGGCTGCGATCGTACTCACCGCCCGGGCACAGCACGAAGCCCCGGGTGTCGGCCCGGTCGGGCGAGTCGGGCGGGCCGAGCAGCTCGATATGCCGGATGGGTGCCCCCTCGCGGCCGGTGATGCCTTCCTTGCGGAGCGTGTCGCGGAGGCGTTTGGCGAAGCGGGTCAGCGGGTCGATGGCCTCGGGCACCACCGGCAGGCCATGATCGGCACACAGATAGAACCAGTTGCCCCCCCAGGCCACGTCGCCGGTGACCCGACGTTCGCCGTCGACGGCCACCTCGATGCCCTGGGCATAGCGGTAGCTGGGCACATTGGCCACCGTCACGCTGTGATCGTCGTGCAGGGTCGCGGCCACCTCGCCCACCACCGTGCCGATGCGGTATTCGCCGGGCGTCAGGTTTTGCAGGTAACGCAGTGTGGTCACCAACCCGATGGTGCCATGCACGCACATGTCGAGCATGCCTCCGTTGTCGAAATACAGCACCCCGGCCAATTGGCCCGGGTTTTCCGGCGGGCAGAGCAGGGCCCCCACGGCGGCTTCGCTGGAGCGAGGTTCGCCCACCACCGACGTGCGAAACCAATCGTACTGGCGTTGGAACACGGCCTGCCGTTCGGCAAGCGTGCCGCCTCCCAGATCGGGCCCGCCGTCCACGACCACACGGGTCGGCTCGCCCTCGGTGTGGCTATCGATCACTCGGACCATCGCGTGGGGCTCCCTGAGGGGTTGAGGCAAGACAAAGGGGTTGAGTCTGGCGACCCAACCCCTGATGCTCGCGGTCGGCTGACCGCAGCCAGACTCTGACGCTGACCGGATCAGCCCCGCTTGGCCTTGAGCAGCGGGCCGCCAAACTCGGCGGTCTCGCCGAGATGCTCTTCGATCCGCAGAAGCTTATTGTAATTTGACATGCGGTCGGTTCGTCTGCCGCTGCCGGTCTTGATTTGGCCGGTCTGCAGGGCCACGGCCAGGTCGGCGATGGTCGAGTCCTCGGTCTCGCCCGAGCGGTGGCTGGTGACGGCGGTGTAGCCGTTGCGGTGGGCCAGTTCGATGGCCTGCACGGTCTCGGTCAGGGTGCCGATTTGGTTGACCTTGATCAGGATGCTGTTGGCCACGCCTTCGTCGATGCCGCGTTGCAGGATTTTGGTGTTGGTGACAAACAGGTCGTCGCCGACGAGCTGGACCTTGTCGCCAATCCGCTGGGTGAGCAGCTTCCAGGTGTCCCAGTCCTCTTCGTCGCAGCCGTCTTCCAGCGAGACAATCGGATACTTTTCGGCCCAACTCGCCCAGACATCGACCATCTGGCTGCCGCTGAGTTCCTCGCCGCCAAAGCGGTAGACCTTCTTCTCTTTGTCGTAGAACTCGCTGGCCGCCGGATCGAGGGCGATGTAGACCTGATCGCCCAGCGAGTAGCCGGACGCGGCGACGGCCTCTTCAATGACTTGCAGGGCCTCTTCGTTGCTCTTGAGATCCGGGGCGAACCCGCCTTCATCGCCCACGGCGGTGCTGTAGCCCCGCTTGCCCAGCACCTTCTTGAGGTGATGGAAAATCTCGGCCCCACACCGCAGCGACTCGCGGAAGCTGTCAAAGCCCAAGGGCATGACCATGAACTCTTGCACGTCGACGTTGTTGTCGGCGTGGGCCCCGCCATTGATGATATTCATCATCGGGGCCGGCAGCAGCCGCGCGGTCGCGCCGCCCAAGTAGCGATACAGCGGAAGGCCCCGGCTCAGGGCAGCCGCCTTGGCCACGGCCAACGAAACGCCCAGGATTGCGTTTGCCCCCAGACGGCCCTTGTTCGGCGTGCCGTCGATCTCGAGCATCGTCTGATCCACCGCAAGCTGATCCAGGGCGTCCAGGCCCTCGAGGGCCTCGGCCAGCTCGTCGTTGACATTCGCGACCGCCTGCAAAACGCCTTTGCCCAGGAAGCGGCTTTCGTCCTTGTCGCGGAGTTCCAGGGCCTCGTGCTGCCCGGTGCTGGCACCGCTGGGCACCGCCGCGCGGCCCACCGTGCCATCGGCCAAGGTGCAGTCGACTTCAATCGTCGGATTGCCCCGGCTGTCGAGGATTTCCCGGGCTTGCAGATCGGCGATCAGGGTGTAGTCCAGCATGGGGGTGTTTGGCACTTCGAGGGAAGAAAACTCACGGGTCTTGAATCGTGCAGCGCCGAGATTATGCAGAAACTCGCCGCGATTGCCTACCGCCCCCGAGCAAACTTCACACTCAGGCGTGACGCATCAAGCTGGCCTTATCGACGGTGGCCCCGGCAAACCGCTCGACGACCCGCCCCCGCTGCATGACCCACACCCGATCGCCCTGGGTCAGGGCCAGTTCGGGCTCGCTGGTGGCCAGCAACACCGCCGCCCCATTGCGTTTGAGTTCGGCCACCAGCCCCAGCACCTCGTCCTTGGCCGCCACATCCATGCCGTGGGTGGGTTCTTGCAGAATCAACGCCCGCACCGGCCCGGCCAGCCAGCGTGCGACGACCACCTTCTGCTGATTCCCCCCCGATAGGGCGCCGGCCGGCAAGTCGGGATGGGCGGGCCGGCAGTCCACGCGATCGAGTAGGGCTTGCGCGACCAACCGCTCCTGCCGCGGTTGCACCCACCACCCGCACAGCCGCTTGAGATGAGCCAGCGTCACGTTGCGAGTGAGGGTTGCTCCGCGAACCACGGTGCGGCTGCGATCAGCGGCAATCATCACCAGCCCTTGGTCGATGGCTCGCCCAATCCGCCCGGTGACGGTAACGCCATCGACGGTCACCCACCCAGTGTCCAGGTTCATGGCGCCGCCGATGGCCTCGGCCAATTCGTGATGGCCGGCCCCGAGCACGCCGTACAGGGCCAGGCATTCGCCGGGAGCGACCGACAGATCGACGGGCCCAAACACGCCGCTGCGTTGCAGGCCCTGGCACACCAATCGGGGCGGCATCTCGCTGACTGGCGGCAACCGGACGCTGCCCTCGTAACCGCTTTCCAGCCGATGCGTCTCGCGGCCCAGCATCTGGCTGACCAGGTCGTGCTTGGTCAACGACTCCGCCGGCAACGTGGCCACGTTGCGACCGTCGCGGAGCACCGTCACGCGATCGCAGACGGCCAGCACCTCGTCCAGAAAATGGCTGATGAACACCACACCCACGCCGCCCTCGGCCAGCTTCCGCACCAGGGCATGCAGCCGCTCCGCGTCCGGCGGGGCCAAGGCACTGGTGGGCTCATCCAGCACCAGCACCCGAGCCCCCTGGTCCAGCCCCCGGGCGATCTCGACCAGTTGCCGAATGGCCAACGGAAAGCGGCCCAGCGGGCGGCGGACATCGAGGTCCAGTCCCAAGGGGGCCAGGGCCGCGGTGGCCCGCCGGTTCATGGCCGACCAGTCCACCAGCCCCAGACGGTTCAAGGGCTGACGCCCCAGCACGATGTTTTCGGCCACGCTCAGCGAGGCCACGCCCGACAGCTCCTGGTAGACCATCGCCACGCCCTGGGCCAGGGCATCGCGGGGGGACGTGAACTCGACGGGCCGACCGTCCAGTTCGAGCGTTCCCGCATCCAGGCCCACGGCCCCACTCAGCACCCGCATCAGCGTGCTCTTGCCCGCGCCATTGGAGCCCACCAGCCCATGGACCTCGCCGGCCCGGAGTTCAAACTCCACGTCGGCCAGGGCAATCAACCCGCCAAAGCGTTTCTCGATGTTGCGGCCGTGAAATAGAACGCTCATGCCAGCTTGGCCCGGTCGATGAAAAAACGTGAGGATACCCGCCAAGCAGGCACTGCCATCAATCGTGAACAGCAACCCATGCACACTATTCGCCGTTGGCGTCCTGGGTTTTGAATTCGCGGGTCCGGGGACGACCCTGCTCATCAAGCCCCGTCAGCACCTCGACCCGGCGTTCGGCCCGATCGAGCAAGCGTTTGCAACCGGCCAGCAGGTGGATGCCGCGTTCGTAACTTTGCAGGGCGTCTTCCAATTTGAGCTGTCCCGACTCGAGCCGCCCGACCAACCGTTCCAACTCGGCCAGGGCGGTCTCGAAGTCTGGTGTCGATTCATCAGGCAGGGTTTCGGCATCCGACACGATTCGCGGCTCCTAAAAGGAATTGCGGTTTCAAAATTGATGACAATCAATCGATGAATAGGGCTCGAAAAATGTCATGGATCGATGCGTTCGACGCGGCTGACGAGTCGACCCTCGGCCAGTCGCGTGGTGATCGTGTCGCCGGCGGCCACATCGCGGGAGCGTCGCAGCACCCGCCCGTCGGTGTCCTGGGTCAAGCTGTAACCGCGGCCGAGCACGGCCAGTGGTGAAAGGGCTTCCAGAGCGGCAGCCTGTTGGGCCAACCGTGCGGAGGCCCCTTCGATGCGTTTTCGTGTGGCGGTCGTCAAGCGTTGCTCCAGCGACGACAGCCACTCGCCGTGCCGTGCCAGGCGTTCCCGCGCGCGGACCAACGAGGTCGCCGCCTCAAGTCGGGCCAGCCGGTGACGGCCATTCTCCAGCAGGCGTCGCATGGCCGCATTGAGTCGCTCGCCTCGCTCGGTCACCATGGCCAGCACGTCCTCGCCACTGGGCACCAACAATTCGGCGGCCTCACTGGGCGTGGCCGCGCGGACATCGGCCACCAAATCGGCAATCGTCACGTCGACCTCGTGCCCCACGCACGAGACCACCGGTAGCCGTGCCGCGAAGATCGCCCGTGCGACGACCTCCTCGTTGAAGGCCCACAGATCTTCCAGGCTGCCGCCGCCGCGGCCCACGGCCAGAGCCTCCAGCCCCAAGGCCGCGCGGTGCCGATCGGCAAAAGCCACCGCCTTGGCAATCTCGCCGGCCGCGGCTTCGCCCTGGACCCGCACCGGCAGAATCAGCACGTCGGTCCCCGGAAATCGCCGTTTCAACACCCGCAGGAAGTCCTGCACCGCAGCCCCGGTCGGACTGGTCACGAAGCCCACTCGCCGCGGGCACTCGGGTAGCCGCTGCTTGTGACGGGGGTCAAACAGGCCCTCGGCCCGCAGCGACTCGACCCGCTGGCGAAAGGCCAACTCCAGCGACCCCACTCCGCGAGGTTCCAGCTTGTTCAGCACAAGCTGCATCTCGCCCCGGGCGGGATAGACGCTCAGGTTGCCCGTGGCCACCACGGCCAGACCGTCTTCCAAGCGAAACGGCAGCCGCTGGGCCGTTGCCCGGTAGATGACGCTCCGCAACTGGGCCCTGGCATCCTTGAGCGTGAAGTAAACGTGGCCGCTCCTTGGGCGGGCCAGGTTCGAGATCTCGCCCTCGACACACACCCCACGGAACTTGGGCTCCAACCACCCGCCGATAGCCGCGACCAACTCGCTGACCGTTTGGATGGTGGGCCCGGCGTCCTCGGGGTCGTCCTCGGAGAAGCCCAATTCGCGTTGCGACATGATGGCGTCCGAAGGGCGAGGGGGGCTGAGCCAGCAGCAGCAAAGTGGGGCGAGCGTGTGAACCGGGCAATGGAAAAGTTGTCGATCCAATTCCTACCACAACCACGGGCCCTTGCGAACCCACCGCAGCGCACGCGACCCCCGTGCCGACAGGAAACCTGACCGACTGGATCAACACCCTGTGTCACGGGATCAACCATCCGGCCCTTCTCGACAACCAGGCAGAGTGACCTGTTGCCAGAAATCCGCGGGCACGGCTCGCTCCTTCCAGTCGGCCCCCAAGACTCCCGCGCCTTGGGATTCAGCGCTCCGCCCATCTGACGGATCAACGGCCAGATGGCCTGCAAACGTGTGGCACAGGCATTGCGCCCATCCGCGGGGAGTGACCACCGCAGAGATCAGCGGCAATCGGCAACAGTCGCGCTCCTGCTTGGGATGCGATTCCGTGGGGCCAGTCGGGCGGCCAACAATAGTGTACGTTAGAACATAGCGAAAAACCCCTCCCGAAAATCCCGAGAATCGCTGGCCTTGCTCGGCGACGCTCCGTAGCATTCCGGCGCCCGGGTGGATGTTGCCCGGCTGTGGGAATTCCAGGTCGCGACGGCACCCACGGGTGCTAGCGATCAAACCAACGGACTAGAGAGGGTACTACGATGAATTGGGATCAAGTTGAAGGCAACTGGACGCAGATGCGCGGCAAGATCCGCGAGAATTGGGGGCGTCTGACCGACGATGACCTCGAGCAGGCCAAGGGGAGCAAGGACCAACTCGTTGGGACCGTGCAGGCCAAGTATGGACTGACCAAGGAGAAGGCCAGGGACCAGGTCGATGAATTTCTTGAGAGCGCGAGCAGCTATTTCAGCCAGGTCCGTGAAAAGGTCGCCGAGCGGGTCCACGACGCACGCGAGTACGTCGAGAACCGCGACTACTCGGAGATGGTCTCGGATGTGGGCAAACTCATCAGTCGCTATCCCACGCAGAGCATTCTCATTGGGATTGGCCTGGGATACCTGCTGGGACGTGGCCTGAGCCAACGCTGAGAACCGAACGCCATCTATGAGGTTCCAGCCGTGAAACTGCAACAGATAGTTCACCTGTTTGGCGAAGGTAGCCTGGCGATCACCGTGGGCAGTGTTCTGCTGGGCATTGGCTTGGCCGAAGCGCTCACGGTGCTGGTACCGCAACTCGCAACCTGGGCCGCCTACTTGATTGTTGGCGGCATCGGGTTGGTCATCGGCGGCTTGATCTTGAGCCGCGGTGTCGAGAAGGCCGAACAAAAGGTCGACAAGGTCGAGGAGCGGGTCGAAGACGCCTTCGACGTCAAGCAGCAGGTCGCCAGCCGTCCCTGGGTCGCTATCGGAATCGCGATTGCGAGCGGGCTGGTGCTTGCGCGGCTGCTTCCGATTCCATTGTCGGGCGCTACGAGCCGCGCTCACTCGGATCGGCACCGCGGCCCACGCCGCGAGGGCGAGCCTGAACCGGCTGACACCAGCCGCCACGAGGGTGAGCGCGAGGATACCGAGTCCTGGGGCACATTCCTGGGCGACCAGTTGTCCGGTTTCGGTCACACGTTGGGCCTGAGTGCTGTCACAGTGCTTAAGGAGATGGCCGGACCCAAACTGTTGGAATCGATGCTCGGGGGCCTGGGGTTCGAGGACACCTCCCGGGGTCCCAGCGACGAGGAGCGGAGCAGGATGGAGCACCGCCAGCGTGCCTCGGCGGGCAACGGTCACAACCGACACTGATCGACAATCCGGACTTCCTTTTTTGGGCCACATCGCTTGCCTTCCAGACTGGGGGCAAGCGATGTGGCTTTTTCGTGCGCGTGAGTCGGCTGCGCCGCGTGGAATCGTGGACGCTTCGGGTCGATGGTTCGCTCATCCCGTCCGCTCCGGCCGGCGTGGCGAGGATGGCAGCCCCCACCGCGACTGGGGGCCAAGCGGTGAGGGTTCCACCCAATTTGCAGACGGCCCCCTGGATTCCCAGCCGGTATTTCCGACAATCAATCGCAGGCCGTTGTCGCGGCCCCCACACGTTGGACCTGGGGATGCGGAGCCCTAACGATGTTTGAGCGATTGACGGATCGTGCCCGCAAGGTCATGCAACTGGCCAACTTAGAGGCTCAGCGCTTCAACCACGAGTACATCGGCAGCGAGCACATCCTGCTGGGGCTCATTAAAGAAGGCAACGGCGTGGCCGCCCATGTGCTGCTGAATCTCGAGGTCGATCTACCCAAGATTCGCCACGAGGTCGAGCGGCTCGTCCAGAATGGCCCCGACATGGTGACCAGCGCACGATTGCCGCTCACTCCGCTGGCCAAGCGGGTCATGGAGCACTCGACCCGCGAGGCTCAGTCGCTAGGCCACACCTACGTAGGCACCGAGCACCTGCTGCTGGGCCTGTTGGGCGAACCCGAGGGCGTGGCCGCCCAAGTGCTGACCCGCTTGGATTTGCAACTCGAGCAGGTGCGGGCCGAGGTGCTGAACCTGCTGGGCCATACGCCCGAGAGCTTTGCTGCCAGCGAGCCGGTGCCCGAAGCCGAAGACGAGGAAGCCCCCCCGCAGCGCAAAAGCGGCAAGAGCAAGACGCCGGCCTTGGATAGCTTTGGCCGCGACCTCAC
>JBJHDE010000129.1:0-7466 GCA_050486385.1 Planctomycetales bacterium
CCACGACGCCACGTGCGCGTTGGTGGGGGCACCACATCTCCGCTCACTTGGCGACTTCGCGGTTCAAGCTGTTTGCCGTCCTGAGTTTCCTAGTGCCTCTTGGCCTGTTCGTCAACTTTTGCCGGAATCGGTAGGAACGGCACTTGTGGCACTGGTGGCTTGTCCACCAGTGTTTGATAACGCCTGCCGTTCCGTGCGATTTCGGCGCTGTTCAAGGGCTTTTGCAGGAGCCGGTGAGTGGGACTGTCCGAGTGAGCCACACACTGGTGGACAAATCACCAGTGCCACGAATCTCGTTTGCGGTATTGCGCAGGGATCCGTCAAAGCGTTGCGAAGCCCCTGAACAATTCGTACACAACTCGCGGATGCGCTCCCTATCCATCCAGGCCGTAGATCGGCGTGTACTTGGCCCGCAGATACCGCATCAGGGCTTCGTGAGATAGTGGGGAGCCGGTGGCGCGGGTGACGAGTTCGCCGGGCGAGTAACATTGGCCGTGCCGATGGATGTGGGTGCGTAACCACTCCAATAACGGAGCGAACTCGCCGGCGCGAAACATGCTGGGCAAGTCGCCCAGGTCGCGCTCGGCGGCTTCAAACAGTTGGGCCGCGTACAGGTTGCCCAAGGCGTAGGTCGAAAAGTAACCCAGGTGGCCGCGGGCCCAGTGAATGTCTTGCAGGCAGCCGTCGCGGTCGCTGGGCACTTGAATGCCCAGCATCTTCTCGTAGCCCTCGGCCCAGGCGGTGCGGACGTCGGCCACTTCGAGGGTGCCATCGATGAGCTGCTGCTCGATTTCAAAGCGGATCAGCACGTGCAGGTTGTAGGTCACTTCATCGGCATCGGTCCGAATCAGGCTGGGCGATACGGCATTGATCGCCCCGTAAAAGGCCGGCAGCGATTCCCCGCCCAGCGATTCGGGAAACAACTGTTGGGCTTGCGGGAAAAAATGCTCCCAGAAGCTCAGGCTACGGCCGACAAGATTTTCCCACATCCGGCTCTGCGATTCGTGAATGCCCAGCGAGACGCTCTGGCCAGCCGGTAGCCCGTACCAGGCGTCCGGCAGACCCTGTTCGTACAGGCCATGCCCGGCTTCGTGCAGCACGCTGAAAAACGCATCGTTGAAGTGATGATCCTGGTAGCGGGTCGTCAGCCGGATGTCGCGGGGGCCCAGCGTCGTGCAAAAGGGGTGGGCCGAGACGTCGATCCGCCCGGCCGAGAAATCAAAGCCAATCGCCCCGGCGGCCTGCCGCGCAAAGGCCTCCTGCGTGGCCCGTGGAAAGGGCCGCTCGACCAGGCTGGTGTCTGGCCGTTGCGAGGCCTCGCTGATGGCCTGGACCAGCGGCACCAGCTCCCGACGCAGGGCTTCCAGCACGCTGGTCACGTGCCGGGTCAGCGTGTCGGGTTCGTAATCGTCTAACAGGGCATCGTAGGGCACTTCGCCACCGCCCAGGCAGGCGGCCGCCTCGCGCTTGAGCGCCACCACCTGCTTGAGATAGGGCTCGAAGCGGGCGTAGTCGTCGTCAATGCGGGCCCGACTCCACACCTGCTGGCCCAGCGTGGTCACCCGGGCCAGCTCTTCGACCAGGCGGGCCGGTAAGCGCGCCTGTTTATGGACTCGCTTGTGGAGCCGGCGGATGTTGGTGGCCTGGGGCGAGTGCGGATCGTGGTCGCCCAGGCCTTCCAACAGGTGGTCCAGGGTCTCGACGACCTCGGGGGCGGTCGAGCGGCGATGGATCTCGCCGGCCAGAAACTCAACCTGGGCGGCACGGTACTCGGCCCCGCCCGGCGGCAACTGGGTCTGCTCGTCCCAATCGGCCAGATCGCACAGGCTCTCCAGCACGGCGATCTCGCGGAAGCGGCGTTCGATGTCGGCGGCCCGAGTGTCAGAGAAATCCGTCATGCTGATCCTGGAAGTGGCGAGCGAGAATTCCGAAAGCTGCCGCGGGGCCAGTGGCGAGGGCTCGCGGCACTGGGGCGGAAGGACGCACCCCCCATGGCGACGCGCGGCCGACCACCGCGCGGTTGACCAGGCCAGTCCGCCCCCCGAGAGTCCCAACCGCCGTGAGATTCACTCGTTCCGGCGACCTGGGGCGATGGTGGCGGATGGAGTGGATCGATTCAAGCGGCGGAGGCCGGGTCTTATGAGTCTTGGGTGAAACCTGTCTTGTTGAAAATTGGGGGGGCGTTAGAATAGGACACCAGCGTTCTACGTTTCTTTTTAGGCCAACGGGAAAATCTCCTCAGCGGGTAGCTCTCGAGTGCTCCTAAAAAGACAATGCGGGACGTGCCCCTGGGCACCGGGCCCTTGGGTGGCGTGAGTCGTCTGGTGCGCGGTTCACGATCGTTTGCGTCAGTGTGTGATGTTTTTTAAGGAGTGTGGCTGTATGCCAATGGGCACCGTGAAGAAGTTGGTCCACGACAAGGGCTATGGTTTCATCCAGACCCAGCAGGGGACCGATGTGTTTTTCCACCACTCGACCGTCGAGGCCCGTGGCTTCGATCGCTTGAGCGAAGGTCAGCAGGTGGAGTATCAGCTCGATCCCTCGGGCGGCCCCGGCGGTAAGCCGCGGGCTCGCAGCGTCGTGCCGGCCTGAGCTGCCCGCTAGACAGCGTGAGTCAAGACTGAGTGAATCTCGGCCGTCGGTCGCACAGTTTGTGGGCCGACGGTCTTGTTTTTTGATGGGCCTAGCGCGGAACTCGTCAGTAACCCCAGGCCACGCGATGGACCCGCCAACGGCTGGCGTCTTGATAGGTCTCGTCCCAGGGCCAGGTCTGCACCCGCCCCGGTCCCAGCCGAAGCCGGGTCAGCGTGAGTTGCCGGGCGTCGTCCTCACCGGGCGGATCGCCGCGTGCGGTCCACTCGACCCGAGCGAGCGCGAAGCGGAAGCCGTTTTCGATGCGGGGGCTGCGATCGCCATCGGCGGGTTCCGTCACGCGCACCAACCGATTCAGAATGCCGCGCTCGACGGCGTCCAACAGCTTGCGGGGCTCCATGTCGCCGGTCAGCGCGGTCTCGTACTGGTGCCAGGCCGTGAATCGCCCGCCTTGATGAACCCGCAGCGTAACCCGCGCCGCCAGTCCCGTGGCCGGTCGCAGCAAAGTCATTTCGCCGGCGAGCGTGAGGGTCAACTCGTCGAGATTCTCGGCCCGTAGCGACTCGGCCCGGGCCAACGTAACGGGCAGGCCCAACCAATGACTGCGGCTGGCGACTTGCGCTACGCCGGCGGCCAAGGGTTGGAAGTCGGGCCCGGCGGCGTTGCGGACATCCAGGGCCAATCGTACCGGCGGCCGCCCCAGCACATCGTCGCGGCGGGCGGCTTCGACCAAGCTCTCGGCCAGGTACAGCTCGGCCAGATTGGCCTGCCCATGCGATCGCAATTCGTGCAGCGGTTGCTCGTAGATCAGGTGCCACAGGGCCAGTTGACCGACGTGGTGCGACACCTGTTGGGCGGCCATCCACCGCGCCAGGCGGATCATGGCCACGTCGTCGGTCCAATCGGCCACGGCCTCCGCGCGGTAGGCGACCGCCGCCCGGGGCGTCTGCGGCGCGAGTTCAAAGCGAAGCCACTCGACGTTGCGTTCCAGCGATCCGCCGGCGGGCAGTTCAAGCTGGTCGTGCGACGCCTCGCGGGAGTCGGGCCGTGGAATCGCCCAGCCCATGGGACCGCCGCGGGCATCCTCGGGCCGTAGCACCAGGGTTGCCCCCCAGCCAACCGTCAGCTTGCCTTCGGTGCGATTGGTCAGCACCAGCCGCACCGTCGCCGTCGACACCCGAGCGGCGTGCGGGGCCAGGGCGACCGACAGTTGGCCCTGACGATAGGCCTCGCTGACGGTGAGGCGATCGTCCTCGGCGACCGCCGCCCAGGGCGCAGCGACCAGCATCGCCCCAACCACCAGCATGATTCGAGTCATGGCCTGCCCTCACTTCGGAGAAAACCGGGAACTTCGGGCCTGCCACTGCCGCGCCAGGGGTTCAACCGCCGTGCTGAATGCGTTCATGCCGTCGGCCGACAAATCGGCCGCCATCACGATGCCAATCTGATCGTCGGCCTGACCGAGCAACGTGCCCTGGCCCACGTCCCAGATTCTAAGCGTGCGATCCTCGCCCCCGGACAGCGCGGTCTGCCCATCGGCCGACAGGGCCACCGCCCGGATCGGCCCCCGATGCCCGTCGAAACGTCGATGCGGCGTGCCGCTGGCCAGTTGCCAGGCCAGCACTTCGCCATCGGCCGCCCCAGACAGCAGCAGCTCGCCCCGAGCGTCGACCGCCACCCGCTGGACACTGGCCGAGTGGCCTTCCAAGGTCTTGCGGACTTGCCCGTCCTCGCCCAGGACCCGCAGCTTGCCGTCACCGCAGGCAGCGACCAGTTGGTCGGGGGCCACGGCTTGCAGGTCGCGGATGCTGGACTCCAGGGTGGTGGTGGCCACGGCGGTTCCGCCGGCGGGAAGATCCCAACGGAGGATGGCTCCGCTTTCGGTTGCGGCAAACAAGGCGGTCTCTTGGGCGGGAATCGCCAGGGCCACCAGGGTTTCGCTCCCCGTTGAGAACCGGCCCAGCGGCTCGGCCCGGTCGAGTCGCCAGACGGTCAGCCGCGACTGATCGTTGAGCGCGGCCACATAGGTGCCCGAGGCCGAGACCACTACCCGACGCACCGGGGCCTCCAGATCGCCAAGGGTGCGGGTGATGCGACGATCGGCGACATCCCACACCAAGACCTTGCCGTCCATCCCACCGGTCACGAGCTTGCGGCCACCGTCGAAGGTCGCCAGGCTCCACAGGCTGGTCGAGTGCCCGTTCTCGAAGGTGGCCAATTCGCGAAGCACGGGCGCAGGCGTGGGTTCGCGCTGGGGCTCGCCGTGGGGAACCTGACGGTTTCCGTTGGGTTCGGCCTGGGCGTTTGCGGTGTCGTTGTTGTTGTTCGCCTGGGATGCGTCGTCTTCGGCCGGTTGCGTGCCCCGCCCCCGAAACAGCAACAGGGTCGAGACAATCGCCAGCACCAACAGCATCCAGACCAGCGCAATCCAACCCCGGTTCGATCCGCCTGATTGCGGTCGGGTCTCGGGCGGTTGATACAACTGCGGCGGCATCTCCGCGGGAGAGGGGGGATCTTGCCGCGGCGCGTGCTCGGTTTTCGGGGGAACTTCCGGCGCGGCGGGCGTCGCGGGGGTCGGCTCGTGGGTCCACACCGGGGCCGACTCGGCCGGCTGGGTGTCGGCGACACTCGGGCTCAAGGTCGCGTCGTAGGCGGCGCGTTGGGCCGGGTCGAGCAAGCACACCTTGGCGGCAGCCAGCTCGTTGAGGATCCGCTGCGAGTCCTCGGCGTGGGGTCCCGTCGAGAAGTTGCGGATGTGGGCCATCTGGCGATCGGCCGCCGATTGCAAGACCTCGGGGTCGTGCTCAAACAGGTCGACTCCCAGCAACCGGTAGTGATTGGGCGGCCGCTCGGGGTCGCGGATGCCCAGCCATTTGCGGTAGGGGTCGAACGCGGAATCATCAGCCATCAGGGCTCACTCGGGCAGTTCGTACAGGCGGACCCGTTGGTCGGTGCCCACGACCACGATGCTCCGTCCGTTGGGGGCGACGGCCACGTCGGTGAGTTCGCCGGGCAATCCGGTCAGACGCCCGACCTCGGCCTGGTTCCGCCAATCCCAAATGCGGGCGGTGCCGTCGCGACTGACCGAGACCAGCAGGCCATTCCTCGAGCCCATGAAGGCCACGCCGGTGACGTCGCCGGTGTGACCAGCGATGCGGGTCTCGGTCCCCGAGCCATCAGTAGCATACACCCGCAAGTTGCCCTCATCGCCTTCCAGGCCGGCGGCGACCAGCGAGCCATCGGCCGAGACGCCCAGGCTGGTGACTTCGCTGCCGGTTTGTGCAAGGGCGTTGGACTGATTCGACTCGAGGTTGAACAGACCAATGGTGCCTTCCTCGTCGCCCACGACCAGGCGACGACTGCTACCGGGCACGACGGCCACGGCCGAGAGCCCGATATTGAATTGAATGGTGCCGCCGGACTCGCCGTCAATCACCAGCATCATGCCGTCTTTCGCGACGGCGACCCAGGAGTTGTCGTCGGTGAAGGCCGCGCCGGTGACCACATCGGTGGGGCGATCAATCGCCTGGCCTTGCTCCAGGTCGCCCAGGTCCAAACGCCGCACGGTTTCATCCTGGCAGGCACAAATCAATCGGCGATTGTCGGGGGAAAACGCCATGCGATTGACAACCGGCATGTCCAGGAAGCTGTGCAGTAGGACTCCGCTGGCCAGATCCCAGATGCGGACCGTGCGGTCGACGCTGGCGGTGGCCAGCAACACGCCATCGGGGCTGATCGCCACCGAACGCACCGAGCCCTCGTGACCCACAAAGCCCCGGGTCGGGCGAAGCTCGCCCAATTCGCCCGCCGGTTGGGTCTCGTCCATGCCCGGCGATTCGCCTGGCCGGCCGCTTCCGGGCGACGGACTGACGGGCTCGCCCAGCCGCACCACGGTTTTGGACAGCGCGACCGGAACGGTCCGCAGGTTGATCAGATCGCTGCCCACTTGCATGGTGCGATACATTGAGGCGGCAAACACCACCTGGTCGCCCGGCTTCAATCCGCCGAAGCAATCGGGATCAGGCGTGTACAGCAGAACCTGCGGGGTCGAGAAGCTGCCTTCCAGTTGCAAAATGCAGCGGCGGCGGGCCCCGAGAAACCGCCGATCGGCCTCCTCGACTTCCGAGTCCACTTGGACGACTCGACCAAAACCAAACAGCGGCGGCTCGCGCTCGTCGATCTGTTCGCGGACAAACTCGGCGGCGGCGTTGATATGCTGCTCGCGGTCCCATTCGTGCATGGCCAGCCGGTTGTGGGCCTGGTCAATGGCGGCCTTCATCTCGGCGTCGTCACTGTCCCAGTGGGTCAGGCAGATGATCAATCGACTCAACCACTGCTGTTGAACTTCGGTCTCGAACCGCCAGCCCAGCTCGTCCATTTTGTCGAGCGTCGCGGTCAGCAAGTTGGGACGAATGGCGTAGTCGTTGTCGCCGGGCTTGAAATACTTTTCCAACGGCTCGACCCGCGGCGACATCCGCTCCATGAGCGCGTGTAGATGCTCGACGTGCGAGCTGTAGGCGGCGAATGGCTCTTTGAGCGTGATGAACGTATTGACGCCAATCACCTCGCCTTTGAAGTTGACCATCGGCCCGCCCGAGTTGCCCGGCTTGATGTCGGCATCGCTTTCGAGCCAGCGGCTCTCGGCCGGATGGCCTTGCAGCATCAAGCCGAAACTCAGGTCGCTTTCCATCTCGTCGATTCGCCAGATCCGACGGATCTTGCCGGGCTTGTCGACCCATTCTTCGCCCAAGGGATGCCCAATAACCAGCACACCCCGCGGGTCGGCCAAGGCGGCATCGACCTCGGCGGCGGAGCCCACCGGCAAGGGCTCGACATTCTCGGGCAGGTCGGCCACCTCAAGGATCGCCAGGTCG
>JBJHDE010000129.1:7476-10552 GCA_050486385.1 Planctomycetales bacterium
CGTGGGCCGGATCGACCGCGCGATAGCCCTCCACGCGGTAGGCCCGACCGCTGCGGAATTTGATCATCGCCTCGAAGCCTTCACGAATCACGTGATAATTCGTGACCACGAGCTTGCGTTCGCCGTCGATCACGAATCCGCTCCCAAGACTCACCCAGGCCTCTTCGAGTTGCCGCGACTCGGGGTTGACCGCGATGCTCTTGCAGTCGATCCGCACGATGCCGTTGTCGATGTAGTCGATGACTTCTTCGCGGGTGGCGTTCGGGCCCGGCGGCTCGCGACGCTTGTCGTCATCAAAGATCGAGCCGGCACCCCGGCGGCGATCGCGGACCAGGGCGTCGTCCGAGGCCCCCGGCAGCGAGCCGTCCATGCTGGGCATGGAAGCCGGCTCGTTCGGTGTGGCCTGGTCGGCCGCGTTGGCGGTGGGCGTGGCCGTGGTCCGGGGAGCGCTTCCGCCCGAGGTGAGCACAAACACCAGCAACCCGGCCGCAAGCAGCACACCACCAAGCGTGGCCAGGGCGACCCAGTGCTGAGCGGTCAGCCCCGACGATCGCTTGCGTGGCGCGGAGCCGGCACCCGACCCCGATCCCGAAACCCGGCTCGTGGTCACACCCACCGGTGCGTCGTTGCCAATCGAAAACGGAAAGCCCCCGGCATCGCTGGGCTCGGCGTCGGGCTCGGGCGCGGGCTTGGCGGGGGGGCGACGTTTCTGGGGCGGCGCGGGTTTCTCGGTGGCCGACGGAGCCGCTGCGGCGCCACCGGCAAACAGCCCGTTGAAGTCCACATCCTCGGTTGTTTCGGCGGCCGCGGGGGCGGCCCTCTCGGCGGCCACTTCCTCTTGCACCGGTTCAGGCGCAGGCCGCCGTTTGGGCGGCGGGGCCTTGGGCTTGGTCGGCGGCATGATCCGCCCGGCGGGCGTCGCCGGTTCCTCATCGACCAACTCAAGCTGGGCGTCGCCGACCTGGATCACAAAGCTGGTCTTGCACTTCGGGCAGCGGGCTTGCTTGCCGATGATCTTGTCGGCGACCTTAAAGCTGGCTTGGCATCCGGGACACTGCACGGTCACTGTGGTCGACATCCACACTTCCCCCATCAAGCAAACAGCACCGTATCAAACTCACGCACCACTTGGCCGCCCAGCCGCAACCCGACGACTTCCTGTTATGGTAGCCCCACCGAGCGGCATGTACAACGATTTCGTGCCCCTCGGCCGGCTGGCTTGCTCCTCCGTGCGTTGGGCTCTAGGGGACAGGGGCAGTTTCAGGGTGCTGTTGGCCGAGGTGCGGGGGATTTCCCCATGAGTGAGCTTTCCCCCTGGACGGTGTGGTCGCAAACCGCCCTGGGACTGATCTTTCCTCGCGATTGCGTCTGGTGCGAAGTCCCCTTGCCCAGCGTGGCCCCTTGGGGCGTGTGTGCGGCTTGCTACGCCGGCTTTCTTGGCCCCAGTCGGCCCGAGTGCCCCCAATGTGGCGAGGTGCTGCCACCCAGTGCCCCCGCGGATGATCCCGCCGCGGGCTGTCCCGCTTGCCGACGAAACCGGTTCCGCTTTGATGGCGTGTTTGCCCTGGGGCCTTATGACGACCCCTTGCGGCAGGCCGTCATGCAGACCAAACACCCCGGCCAGGGCCCATTGTCTGGAGCCCTGATCGAGTTGCTGGTCGACCGACACCGCCAACGGCTGACGGCCGCCGACATCGATTGGATTGTGCCGGTGCCCATGCACTGGGCTCGTCGCTGGGCCCGCATGACCAATGGGCCGGAACTTTTGGCCGCCCGCCTGGGCGAATTGCTGTCGCTGCCGGTTCGGCACGATGTGGTGCGTCGGGTCCGTTGGACAGCTCCTCAAGGACGACTCTCGCCCCCGGCCCGACGCGAAAACGTCCGTGGGGCCTTCGCCCTGGGACGCCGCTGGCGGGCATCGGGCGAACGCCGCGAACGCCCGCTTCAAGGCCGCCGGATATTGGTGGTCGACGACGTGATCACCAGCGGGGCCACGAGCCACGAGATCGCGAAACTCCTCAAGCGTCACGGAGCCCAGCAGGTGTTGGTGGCCGCCATCGCTCGGGCCCAAAGCGGACGCGGTCGCTGATCCACCCAGGCCGCAGCCCCGCCGACCCGCCTGGCATGGGGGACGTCCCTCCCGCGCGCTGGCCGCAACGGCAACCCCAACTGGCTTGCGTTACCAGGTGGCTTCAATCTGCACGACGCTCCGGGGCCGCATCTCGATGATGATGGCATCGCCTTCGATGGCCAGCGTGCTGTCGGGCTCGCCCCGCAAATCGGTCACGCGGGCGGCGGCCGGCGTTTGCGGGCAACGGAGCCGGACCTCGCCGCCGCGGCCTTCGGTCTCGACCAGCCGCGCGCGGAACCCGCTGATCGGCTCGTTGTGGCCGTCGGCCGACTCGGGCAGGCATTCCCAATGCGTGACCAGCACGTTTTTGCGATCCACATGGAAGAACCACGCCGTATCGAGCCCGGCCGAAGGCACCCGCGGCACCACCGGCGGTTGAGCCAACAAGTTGAGCGCCGCGGGAATCGGGTACGGCACCTCGAGCCCAACACCCAAACGAAAGTGGGTCGCCGTATCGCCCCGGCAGTTGAGCAGCACGTCCATCATCCGCAAGCCAATCCGCTTGGAGAATGGTGCCCCGCCGGTCAGCACCAAGGTTCGCAGATCGCCGTTGACGGCTTCGACAAACAACGGGGCCTCCAGCCGTTTGGCCTCGGTCGGCACGCGTTGCAGTCCGACACTGCGGAACAGTTGGCTGGATTCGTCGCTCCAGGCGTGGCGGCCCGCGTGGTAGGTGTTCCAAGGATCGGCCCGGGCAGGCGCGCGGGGTTCCAGCGGCCGGGCGCTCGCCAGCGCGTCCGAGACGACCTCGTCGAGCGCGACGGCGTCACGGTCGAGCACCAGCGCCCCCGCGTGGATGCGGCTCAGCTGGAACAGGTCGTCGACCATGCCGGCGAGACGGTCCGACTCGCTGCGCAGGGTCCGCAGGTAGCGGGCGATCGTGTCGGGGTCGGCGGCGACGCCGTCCTCCAACGCCTCGGTGATCGCCCGGATCCCCGCCAGCGG
>JBJHDE010000130.1:0-385 GCA_050486385.1 Planctomycetales bacterium
GTACGTGGCTTGGAATCCCGCCGAGCGGGGCGGCTATAGCGGAACGGCCATTTGGAGCCGCCAGCCCCTGGCCACGGTGTTTACTGGACTGGGGCCACCCGAGACCTCGGTCCCCGACCCCGAAGGCCGTGTGCAACGCACCACCCTGAATGGGGTGCATTTGGTGAACCTGTACTTGCCCAGCGGCTCGTCCAGCGAGGATCGCCAGACCATCAAGCTGGGCTGGCTGGAGGAGTTTCGCACCTGGAGCCAGCCGCTAATGGCCGACCCGCGCCCGGTGATCGTGGCTGGCGACTTCAACGTCGCCCACACCGAGCGGGACATCTTCCACGCCAAGAGCAATCAGAAAACCTCGGGCTTTCGTCCCGAGGAGCGGGCGTGGATT
>JBJHDE010000130.1:395-2330 GCA_050486385.1 Planctomycetales bacterium
GGATTGGCAGCCTGTTTGAGAGCGGCTGGAACGACTTCGTCCGCCAGCAACACGGTGATGTGCAGGGGCCTTACACTTGGTGGAGCAACCGGGGTCGGGCCCGCGAGTTGGATCGCGGCTGGCGGATCGACTATCTGATTGGCAACCCCGCCAGTGCGCCGCGATTCCGCCGCGTCAGCATCGACCGCGAAGCGGCCTTGAGCATCAGCGATCACGCCCCGGTCACGCTGGAGTTGGAGTGATTCGCCGGAGGCACGTGCCAAGCGTCTTGTGGCGGTTGGTGACCATCGACCATAATCCCCACCCCGATCGATTCTCGCTGGCCAGGTTGAAGTGGGAATGGCCGCGGCCCATACATTGACACGCTGCCCCGAACCGACGAGTTGACCTCGCCATGGAACACGTGCCCGATGACGCCAACGAGTCGCGGAGCCTGGTGCCGCCCGATCCGGCCACGCACTCCGACCATGTGGAAATGCCGCCGTCGTCGGTGTGGGGTATCCTGTCGCATCTGGGGCCGGGGTTGATCATTGCGGCCTCGATTGTGGGCAGTGGCGAGCTGATCGCCACGACCTACACCGGGGCGGTGGCCGGCTTCAGCCTGCTGTGGCTGATCATCCTTGGCTGCATGATCAAGGTTTACACACAGATTGAGTTTGGCCGTTACAGCATCGTCACGGGGCGGACCTCGCTGCAGGGCATGAACGAAGTGCCAGGCCCCCGTCTGGGTCCGGCCAACTGGCTGGTGTGGTACTGGCTGTTGATGTTCATCTTCAGCCTGGCCCAGCTTGGCGGCATCGTGGGCAGTGTGGGCTATGCCACGGCGATGGTCGCGCCGATTCAAGGCGATTTCAACGAGCTGTTGTCGGAACGCGCCAATTACGATCTGAGGGCCCAGCAAATTCGGGCCGATGTGCCCCGTGGCGAGGATGCCACCGTGGCCGTGGTGGCGGCCCTGGGCGAGCGTCCCGACCGCCGCACCTGGGACGATAAAGTCTGGGCGGCGCTGATCACGCTGGTGACCATCGGCATTCTGATCCGTGGTCGCTACACACTGATTCAAAACGTGGCGACGGCCCTGGTCGCGGGCTTCACATTCATCACGATCATCAATCTGCTGGCGTTACAGACGCAGCCCGCGGTGGCGATATCGTTGAGTGATCTGTGGAGCGGGATGACGTTTCAGCTCTCGACTACGCCCGACCCTGAGGGCCGGTCGGGTCTGGCCGTGGCGCTGATGACGCTGGGCATTATCGGGGTGGGGGCCACGGAACTGATTCAGTATCCCTACTGGTGCATTGAAAAGGGCTACGCGCGGCTGACCGGACCGCGTGACGAAACCCCGGCCTGGGCCGAACGGGCTCGGGGGTGGATGCACGTGCTCAAGTGGGATGCCTGGGTCAGCATGGCGGTGTACACCTTTGCCACGGCGGCCTTCTTCCTGCTGGGCGCCACGGTGCTGCATCGCCAGGGCCTGGTGCCCGAGGGCATGGAGATGATTTACGTGTTGGGGCGGATGTATGAAGACACCTTCGGCGACTGGGCCGAGTGGGTGTTTTTGACCGGGGCCTTTGCCGTTTTGTATAGCACCTTCTTTGTGGCCACCGCCAGCCATGCCCGCGTGGTGGCCGACGGCGTGCGGGTTTACAAGCTGGGGGCATTCACCGAAGAGACTCGGCTGTGGTGGGTGCGATTTTTCTGCATCACGTTTCCGCTGACCAGCCTGTTCTTCTTTTTGGTGTACCCCAATCCGACGGCGCTGATCTTCGCCAGCGCGATGATGCAGGCCTTCATGCTGCCCATGCTGGCCGGAGCGGCCCTGTACTTTCGCTACTACCGCTGCGATCGCCGGCTGCTGCCGCGACCCATCTGGGACGTGATGCTCTGGCTCAGCTTCGTGGCCCTGCTGATCACCGGGCTGAGCCTGGCCTATTT
>JBJHDE010000130.1:2340-10552 GCA_050486385.1 Planctomycetales bacterium
CCAAGGTCCTGCCCGGGTGAGGTTTGATCGCGGCCCAAGGACCTAACGCTTCATCAACTCGATCTGGCAATCGATCGTGTCTTCTTCGGTCGGCGGGCGGAGCCGCTGGTAGGCCCCGTCGGGTTGCAACACGCGGGCCCGGGCGTTGTCTTGCATGTAGATCGGCAGAATCTCGTCGAGAATCTGGCTGCGGAGTTTGGGGTCGAGGATCGGGAACATGATCTCGACCCGCCGATGAAAGTTGCGGGGCATCCAGTCGGCGCTCGAAGCAAAAATCCGGCACAGCGGATCCTCGGCCGGCCCAAAGACGAAGATGCGGCTGTGCTCGAGGTAACGGCCCACGATACTGCGAACGTGGATGTTCTCGCTGAGGTCCGGCAATCCCGGACGCAGGCAACAAATGCCACGAATCACCAGGTCGATCTTCACGCCCGCGTGGCTGGCCCGATACAAAGCGTCAATCACCGCGGGGTCGACCAGCGAGTTGCTCTTGCCAAAGATGTAGGCCGGCTCGCCGCGGGCGGCCAGGGCGGCCTGCTCGTCGATGAGTTCAATCGTGCGGTTGTGCAAGTGACTCGGGGCGACAACCAACTGCCGCCAGCGGTGACCCTGGGTGTAGCCGGTCAGCAGGTTGAACACGGCGGTCGCGTCGGTCGCGATATCTTCGTTGGCCGTAAACAAGCCGATATCGGTATACAGCCGCGCGGTCGACGGGTTGTAATTACCGGTCGCCAGATGCACATACCGTCGCAAGGTCTCGCCTTCTTGGCGGACGACCATCGAGACCTTGCCGTGCGTCTTGAGGTCTAAAAAGCCAAACACCACGTGGACGCCGGCACGCTCCATCTTGCGAGCCCAGCCCACGTTGGTGGCCTCGTCGAAACGGGCCTTGAGTTCCACCAGCGCCGTGACGTGCTTGCCCTGTTCGGCCGCTTCAATCAACGCCCGCACAATCGGTGAATCGCCCCCGGTGCGATACAGGGTTTGTTTGACGGCCACCACCTGGGGATCGCGGGCGGCACTGGTTGTGAACTCGACCACCGGATCGAATGAGTCGAACGGGTGATGCAGCAGGATGTCGCGGGCGCGAATCGCCGCAAACAAATCGGCGCCGCGGGGCCCCTCCAGCCCGCGTGGCACCCGCGGCGTGTAGGGTTCGTCGCGGAGTTGGGCGAATCCCGGCAGCTTGACGATCTGCCACAGGTCGGTCAGGTCAACCGGTCCATCCACGCGATAGACTTCGCGGAACTCGGGGTCGTCGTGGACGTGCTCAAGCTCCACGATCTGCCGCACAATGCGTTCGTCGGCGTCGGCGCTGACCTCCAGCCGCACGGCATCGCCCCGGCGACGCGCTTTGAGCCGGCTCTCGATCAGGCTCAGCATGTCGTCGGATTCTTCGTGCAGCAGTTCCAGGTCGCTGTCGCGGGTGATGCGAAACGTGGTCCAGGCCAACACGCGGCAGTCGCCAAACAGTTGAGGCAAACGCGAGGCGATGGCGTCCTCCAGCAATACGAATCGCACCCGGCTGGTTTCGTCGCCACTGACCCGCACAAAGCGTGGCAACAGCGCCGGCAATTGCACCACGGCAAACAATCGCTTGGGGCCCAGCTCGGCCCGTCGCTCCAGCAGCGTGCCGATGTACAAGCCGCGATTGTGGAACAAGGGGCTGGGATGCGAAGGATCGATCGCCATCGGGGTCAGCACCGGAAACGCCCGGTCCGTGAAGAAGCGATCCAGTCGCTCGACCTCCAGCTCCGAGAGCGAGTCTTGCGCGGCGAACTCGATGCCGTTGTCCAGCAGTTGCGGCCGGAGTTCCTGATTCCAGCAGCGGTACTGGGCGGCCACCAGGTCGTGGGTCCGCTGGGCGCACAGATGCATTTGCTCCGACGAACTCATGCCGTCGGCACTCACGTCCTGCGGGGCCTGGTCGCCGAAGGTCTGCTCCCTGAGGCCCGCGATGCGGACCATGAAGAATTCGTCCAGGTTGCTGCTGGTAATCGCCAGGAACTTGAGCCGCTCCATCAGCCGATTCGACGGATCCTCGGCCTCCTCCAAGACCCGAGTGTTGAACTCCAGCCAACTCAGTTCGCGATTGAAGTAGCGTTTGGGCCCAAACGCCACAACCGGGCTCAAGGTTTCCGAAGTGCTCATCGCAGGCGTGGCGATCCCGGGCGCGAAACGGCGTGGCCAGCCGGGCAATCCGCCCCAGCGCTGGTGTCCACTCCTTGGGGACGGGCAGGCGTTGCCCCTGGTGGCTTGAATGTCGGTCGGGCCCCGCAAGCGGTCAACCGGATGCCCTGATGCTTTACGGGGCTTTCACAATCGCCGGACCGCCGAGCCCGAAAAATTCCTCCAAAATCTTTCGCCAGCGTGACCGCAGGTGTCAACGGCACCGACGAAACTCCGGATGAGGCGGGTGAAAACACCTGCCGGACTTGAATGGGTAATGTTCACAAGTACACTTGTGCAGAAGAACCGATTTGGCCGGCTGTCCGCCGAGCCCCATCATTCTGAGGGAGGAATCCACGATGATCGCCAGCAGCCTGACCACCCTCAACACCGACTGGACCGTCGCCACGCCCGACTTCGCCCCCCCTTCGCGTGGCGGCCGGAAGTCCAAGACGGCGGCCCGCCGCACGGAGCAGCCTCGTTGGGACACCCGAGCAGCCCATCGGGAGGTTCGGGCCACCTTGGAGCGGCTGGCCAGCAGCTTTCCGGAGTCCTACAACTTCGCGGACGACGCCTCGCGGTGGACCCGGTTGGAGGCGGCCATCGAGCGGGCCTTCCGTCGCGAGAACTGGCGGGCCCT
The DNA here is from genome assembly GCA_050486385.1 of Planctomycetales bacterium. GTDB lineage: Bacteria > Planctomycetota > Planctomycetia > Pirellulales > Pb10988 > JBJHDE01. The sequence goes on from JBJHDE010000130.1 coordinate 5,150, forward strand.
GCGAACCGCCCTCGAGCACTTTGAGGCCGAGGTGCGGGTGATGTTTGCCGAGGCCGCGTCGGAACCCGTTGGCGAGCAATACCTTCCGCCACCCAGCCAGCAGTTGGAACTGTGGTTCGACGAGCTTCCCGGCTGAGCGGCTTCCTCCCAAAAGTGGGGATTCCTGCATGACCGACATCACCCTGGCCTCGCGGCGGCCCACCGCCGAACGGCCCGTGGCCCTGGTCACCGGCAGCGGGCGAAAACGGCTGGGGCGACGAATTGCCGAGTGGCTGGCCGAACGCGGCTACCGCTTGGCGATTCATGCCCATCGCTCGGTCGACGAGGCCGAGGAACTGGCCGGCCAACTGGCAGAGCGGGGGTGCGAGTGTCAGGTGGTGGTCGGCGATCTGAGCCAAGCCGAGCCCATCGAGCGAGTGGTATCCGAGACCGTCGAGCACTTCGGCCGGCTCGATGCCTTGGTCCACACCGCGGCCATCTGGTCGCCCAAGCCGTTGGAGGAACTCACCTCTGACGAGGTCGATCAGAACTACCGCATCAATGCCTTTGGGGCGCTGTGGGTGGCTCGGGCGGCGGGGCTGACGATGGCCAAGCAGGCCACCGGAGGGGTCATCGTCTTGTTTGGCGATTGGGCCACCGCCCGACCTTACGCGGACTACGCCGGCTATTTTCTCAGCAAAGGGACGATTCCCACGCTGACCCGCTGCCTGGCCACCGAGCTGGCCGAGCGGAATCCGCGGATCCGGGTCAATGCGATTTTGCCCGGCCCGGTGATGTTGCCCGACGACACGCCCGCCGAGCTGCGCGAGCAGGTCGTGGCGGCCACCTTGGCCAAGCGCGAGGGCTCGCCCGACAACATTGCCCATGCCACGGTGTTTCTGCTGGAGAACGACTTCGTCACTGGGGTCTGCCTGCCGGTGGATGGGGGCCGCACGATTTTCAATCCTGGCGACCCGCGGACCTCGTAGCCGCCGGGCGAGCGGTCGTTTACCTTGACGGAAGTTCGCGGGCCGGGGGGCCAACCATTGGCATATGGCGGGCGAGACGCCGCGGGGCGGGAACTTTTCCGTCGGGATGGCGTCGAGACATGCGAACCGTGGCACACCAAGGGCGAAAACTCGCAACTGCGGAGCGCGATCATGCAGGGCACACCGTCGAATCGAACTTCTTGGCTCCGACCAACTGCCGCTGGCGGCCTGTTTGTGGCGGCCGTACTGGCCGTGGGCCTGTTGGCTCCGCCGGCAACGATCCGCGGCGACGACGAGGCCGAACTTCCCAGCAATCCCTACGTGCTGCTGCCCGACGCTTCGTTGGAACAGCTTGACGGTTTTGTTCAGGGGGCCGAGCGTCGACCGGCCACCATCCGCAAACGCAAACCCTTTCAAATGGCCCTGATCGACTCGGCCGAGCGGGTGCTGGAACACGCCGACGCCAGCGACGAGCAGAAGATCGCCGCGACCGATGCCCTGCTGAACGTGCTGTCGACCATGGCCTTTGAAGGCGACGCCGACGCCAAGGGCCGGCTGGTGACCTTGGCCAACAAACTGGCCGACGACCCCCGCGAGGAACTGGCCCGCGAGGCCGAACGGGTGCAGTTGGCCCATGCGGTCGACGAGGCCAACCTGGACGACGGCCCCACGGCCAGCGAGTTGCTGGATCGGGCGTTGGCCTACTTTCGCGAGCAGGAAACGCTGACCGAACGGCATCGCGACGTGGTCTCGGCGGCCATTCGCGTGATGAACAAGGTGCCCAACGAGATTGCCGCCGGCGAGGCCTACGTGGAACTGGGCGAGAAGTTCAGCGAGTCCCGCGACCAAGAGATCTCGCGGGCTGGTCGGCAAGTGGCCAAGTACGGCAAGGAGTATCTGCTGTCCCGGAAGCCGGTCGAGATTGAAGGCACTCTGCTGGGCGGTGGCGATCTGGACTGGTCGGCCTACGAGGGCAAAGTCGTGTTGGTCGAGTTCTGGGCCACCTGGTGTGGACCCTGCGTGGCCGAACTGCCCAACATCCAGGCCCAGTACGACAAGTTCCACGAGCGGGGATTCGAAGTCGTGGCCATCAGCCTGGATGTCGATCGCGAGGCCGTCGAGGCCTTCATCGACGAACACAAAATCCCCTGGACCGTGCTGTTTGAAGACGACGAGGACAAGGCCGGCCCCAAACATCCCATGGTGCAGAAGTTTGGCATCCGCGCCATTCCCGCCGGTTATTTGATTGGGCCCGATGGCAAGATCGTCACCCGGAAGGTCCGCGGCGCGAGCCTGGGCAAGGCCCTGGACGAGTTGTTGCCCGAGAAGCCAGCCAGTTGAGGATACGCACAATTTGACCAAGCAAGCGCAATTGCCGCCCGATGCGGAACTGGTGGCCTGGGACTCCGAGACCACGGGCTTCGATCCGTTTTCGGGCGGTTTGATTGAACTGGGGGCCGTGCGGTTTTTGCCCGACGGCCGCGAGTTGGGGCGTTATCAGCAGTTGATCCATCCCGGTCGGCCCATCCCGCGTGCGGCCACGGCGGTGCATGGGATTACCGATCGCGATGTCCGCGATCAGCCCCGCTTGCACGAGGCCTTGCCGGGCTTTTTGGCCTTCTTGGGCGACGAGTCCTCGTTGCTGTTGGCCCACAACGCCGAGTTCGATATCCGCTTTCTGGGCGCGGCCCTGGCCCAAACCGATTGCCCAGCCCCCAAGCATCGCGTGTACGATACGCTGCGGCTGGCCCGCCGGTACTTTCCCGGAGCGGGGCGCCGCACGCTTGAGGCCATCGCCCGGCATCTGGGCCTGGGCGCAGGTGTCGAGCATCGGGCCCTGTCGGATGCCGTGATGGTCAAGCATCTGGTCGTGCAGGCCCTGGGCCGCACGCTGGGCGACAACCCGGTCGAAAGTTGCTTGGGGCGGATGACGCCGTTGCACATTCAGCCACTCACTCGCGTTCCCGTTCGCTCGGGCGTGCCGGCCGGGTATGAATGGCTCGACCGCGCCCTGGCCAAGCGTCAAGTCGTGGCCATCCTGTACGACGGCGGTACCCAGGCCAACGTGCCCCGCCAGATCACCCCCCAAGCCGTGATCCAACGCCGTGGCATCGTGTTCATCGAAGCCCTTTGCCACAACAGCCAGATTGTCAAGACATTTCAACTGAGTCGGATACGCCGTTGCGAGGCCCCAGCCCAATAGCCCGAAACTCGCCGCGGGTGGTTGACCGGCCGGGGGTGGCGGGCCCTAAGATAGGGAGGGGCCGCAGGGGTCGGCCCGACGATATTGCTGGGGGGAATGATGCTCGATCGCATTTCGCCAGGGGCGGCACTGGGACTCGGAGCCTTCGTGGTCATCGCCGGTGTGTTGGCCGTGGTGGGGGTGTTCGCCGTGGGCGACCACAACTATTGGGGCTTGACCAAAACGTTTGAACTGCGGGCCGAATTCGCTCGCACCAGCGGCGTGGATGTCGGCAGTCGGGTCCGGGTGCAGGGCATGGACGCCGGGGTGGTCGGCCGGGTCGAGATGCCGACTTCGCCGGGCGATCCGGTGGTGCTGCATCTGCGGATCCACGAGCGATTTCAACCCCTGGTGCGGACCGATGCCGTGGCCGAGTTGGTGCTGCAAGGGGTGCTGGGGCAGCGGAGCATCGAGATTCAGCCGGGCAGCCCCTCGGCGCCCACCGTGGCCGATGGGGCCCTGATCGCCAGTCGCCGCCCGTTGGAATTGAACCAGGTGCTGGAAGACGCCGTGGCCATGGGCGACGACCTGCGGCGGATTGGCGGGCAAGCCGAGTCGATCCTCACGCGGCTGGACGACCTGACCGCCCGGGTGCAGCGCGGCGAGGGCAGCCTGGGCCAATTTGTCATGAGCGACTCGGCCCATGAAAGCACCGTGCAGCTTATGCACAGTGGCGACCAACTGATGAGCAGCCTCGACGAGACGATCGCCGCCTTCCGCCGCAGTTGGCCCTTGCGGGGTTACTTTCTGGGCCAGGGCATGGGCGATCCCGACGAGGTGCTGTTTCGGCCCAACAGCGAGCGGCTGGTCGAGAGTCTGCTGGCCGATCAGTTATTCCCCGCCGGCAGCAGCGTGCTTTCCACCGCTGGCAAGCAACGCCTGGGCACCCTGGCCGGGCGACTCAAGCCGAATCTGGCCGACAAAGCCGAGATTGTGGTCGCCGTGTTTGCCCCGACCGAATCCAACTCGGCCCGCGCCCAGCGACTGACGCAAGAGCGCGCCTCGGCTGTGCGGGACTATCTGGTCAACGAGACCGACATCGCCCGCTTCGGTTACTTTGGCCGCCGAACCGTCACCGCCGCCGGCTTTGGCAACACCGCCATGGACTACGATCCCTCGCAACCCCCGGCCGATCGCATCGACCTGGTCGTCTTCACGCCTCGCGGGAGTTGAGGGCTTGGGTCGCTGGGATAGGAACCGACGCACAGACGGTGGTCGCAAGATCAGTAAGCATGTCTGATAAGCATCCAGGGGCGGTTTTTTTGAGGTGGACGGCCGTCGCGACCGTTGTGATGGCTTCCACGGTCGGAGTCTTGAGTCCCTTCAGAATCGAGGTCAGCACGACCAGTCAGATCGCACCGGCCCCTCGTTTATCGAACGAGTTTTTGCTGTTGGCGGAACATGGCAGCCAACTCGATGTCGAAGCGTTGATTGAGGCGAATCCAGGGGTCTTGGATGAGTACGAATGGGCATCCGGGTGTCTCGTCCGAATTGCTGTCAGGAATCGCGACACGCAAATGCTGGAGACGCTTCTTAAGCACGGCGCGTGGCCGCTCGGCCAGACCTATCTGGGACGCTTGACCGAGGCCACGAAGGGTGACACCTCACCCAAGTTTTACATTCACGATACTCCATTGCATCTCGCATTGTCGAACGGTGATCTTGATGCCGCGGAGCTTCTCATTCGCTACGGCGCGGATCCTGGCTCGGAAGATCCGAGCGGCACTTCCATCAGGAGCCGCCACTCGCAGTTGATCGAAGACATTGAGTACCGAATACAACAGGCCGACAGCAAGTAGATCGGCGGTAGCGCTGTGCGAGTTTGAGGTCGCCACCGCGCCAGTGCGACTGCCCGACGGTGAGAGTTTTCCCGTTTGTTACCGTTCTCTCCTGCCGCGTCCTGCAATGATCCTCGAACAGCGCCGAAGTGGCACGGAACGGCTGGCTTTATTAAAAAAGTCAAAACGTGCGCAGGGAGCAGTAGTAAAACTCTCAATGTGTCGAAGGGCGAACGCACTGCCTGGCGTTGTCTACTGTCGCCTGCAAAAGTCTACGAACAGGCCAAGAGGTTCTGAGAGTCTCAGGACATGAAACACATTGAACCACGAAGACGCGAAGAGCGCGAAGACGACGTGCCCCACCTACGCGCTCTTCGCGTCTTCGCGGGTTGTTCTCCGTATTCGGGACTTAAGC
>JBJHDE010000131.1:0-2067 GCA_050486385.1 Planctomycetales bacterium
ATTGAGCCCTGCGATACCCGATAACTAGGTTCGGATTACGTCAACTCTGACGATTATGCGGCGGATGCCGGCTGGGAGACTCTTTCGAGCTGCTGGTCGGCGGTCTTCCCGGGCGCGAGCCAACAAGCAGTCGCTGTGCGTGTGGGCTTATCCGTCGCGTCGGGCCATTCAGCCGACGGTTCACTCGATCCGAGCCGGCGTCAACTACGCCAGAGAGCGGAGCACCATGAAGAAGTGGAAGTGGTACACGGTTGTGACTCTGTCGACCGCCATGGCCCTGGGACCGGTCGTGCCGAGTTTGGCCGATGACGGCTGGCGTCCCTTGAAGCCCGCCAAGCCGCAGGTCGCCGAGGAGGCTCCGCCCGCCAAACCCAAACGCCGCGCTGATGAGGCCGGTCGGGTGTTGGACGCTGGGGCCAAATCGCTGGAGGGCTCCGCCGCGCCAAACCCCTTCGCCCAACCCATCGAGCCGCGGGCCACCAGCGACAGCGGTCGCCCAGCCCAGCCCACCAAGCAGCCCGAGCCAACCGCCAAGCCCAAGCCTTCCACCGAGACCCCGCGTACCGCGCCGACCGCTGAACAGCCAGCTACCACCGAAACACCAAAGCCCGCGGCGGCCCCTGAGCCCAGTCAGGCCGATCCCGCCGGGCGGCCCCTAGCCCCGCTTCCTGCACCGGGGGTGGTGCCGCCGTTGGTGATCAAATCGATCACCGGCAACGACGAGCCCGCCGGCCCGACCGCCGATCCACGGGCGAGTGGCGATCCGCCAGCCGGTGGCGCACTCCCCGAATCCGGCGCGCCCAACCCCGAGGCCGTGGGCGAAGAGCCGTTTGTCGAGCTGGATACGCCCTCGCCCGGGATGCGGACTCCAGAAGCCGCGCCCCGTGTCGAGCCGCATCCGGCTGAGTCCACCAAGCCCGAAGCCCCGGTTCCGGCGGCCGAGGCTGCTCCCCGCACGGGACTGAAATTCCCCGGCGAACAGGTTCAGCAGGCCGATGAGCCGGAGTTTATGCAGTTGGATCCGGCTCCCCCGCGAAGCCGCGCGCCGCGATTACCTGACGTGGCCGACTTCGACGACGAGCGGCTGATGCGGCTTCGTCAGGCCCTGCGGGATCGCCAGCGCGAGGGCACCGAGTACACCCCGGTCGACGTCGATGAGCCGTCGGGTTCGACCGGTCGCATGGACGTCACTCCCGCCCCGACCGGTTCGAAGACGGCTCGGCCAGAGAATCCGGCTCCCGTGCCCGAGGCGACCGCGACGGATGCCCCGCCACCCACGGGCACCCCAAGCAAATCGATCACGCTGCCCAAGGCCCTGGGCGAGCCCGCCGAGATGCTCGCGCCCGAGGCGATGGAGATCCCCGAGGCCGTCGAGATCACCGAGCCTTCCGAGACGCCCCAAGCGACCGAAATCGAGGCCCAGCCCGAGACTTCGGCCGCCCCGCGGACTGCGCCGCCGACGCTCGGAAGTCCGGCCAAGACTCCGCCGGCCGACAAGGATCCACCGGCCGAGAAGGATCCGCAGCCCGTCGACGAGGCCGAGGCTCAGCCGATCCAGCCGCCGGCCGAGATGCCGGCCCAGGGCGACAAGCCGAAAGCACCGCTCGGTGACGGGACCTTCTCTGAAGAGGACCTGGAGTTCGTGCCCATCGATCCGCCCGCGGCCAGCAAGCCCACTCCGCGGCCGAGCGCCAAGCCTCAGCCCTCGACTGGGCGGGACACCGACCTGGAGTGGGAGGCCTCCGACGACACGCCCCAACAGCCCAAGACCCCAAGCGGCGGACCCCAGCCGTTTGGCGTGGTCCTGCCCCGCCGGACGCCGGAGGCCGATGCCGATCGCACCGCCGAGCCGGCTCCCGGAAGGTCCAACACCCGCCGCGGATCGACCTCGACCGAGCCTCGGGCCTTGCCCCGCGAGCCCGAACAGATGCGGCAGTTGGTTCCTGACGAAGACAATCTCGAAATGCTGCGGCCACCCCGCAATCGCGCTGAACGCGAGTCGCTGCCGCTGTACCCCGGAGGTCGACCAGGCGAGGCCCGTGTGGCCGAGCGTCCCGGTCCCGATGG
>JBJHDE010000131.1:2077-10530 GCA_050486385.1 Planctomycetales bacterium
GGGCGTGGAACCGTGCGGCCGCTTGAACCGCCGCCGGCTGAGCCCCCGCGGGTCGAGGCCAAACGGCTGACCCCGCAGATGGTCGCATTGGGCGAGCGGCTGCAACGCACGCTGAACGCCTACCGCACCCGCAAGCTCAACACCCGCGACCACAATCACTGGGAGGTTATGCACCAGATTGTGTGTTGGGGCGTCGAGGCCGAGGTTCACTACGGGGGCTCGCAGGGCAAGCTGGTCAACGCGATTGCTTACCAGTGCTACAACGGCACCGCCCGGGGCGATCAGATGCTGTTGTTTGATCGTCGCGGCATTCAGGTGCGTAAGGGGCCGCGAGTCCAGGGGCATGAAGGCCAGTTTCTGGCGATGCTGGCCCAGTCGGGCGTGCAGCCCAACTATCCGATGCGGATCAATGGGCGTCAGTTCACCGTGGCCGATTTGATCGAGTCGGAAAAGAAAAGCTGCCAGACCGGCACCGAGTTGACCTTCAAGCTGTTGTCGCTGGCCTACTACATTGAGGACACCGACGACACCTGGCAGAATCACGAAGGCCACCTGTGGAACATCGAGGGCTTGATCGCCGAAGAGATTGAAAACCCCATTCTCCGCGAGGCCGCCTGCGGGGGCACGCACCGACTCATGGGGCTGAGCTGGGCGGTCAATCGTCGCAAAATTGAAGGCAAGCCCGTGGATGGCCAATTCGCCCGGGCGGCCAAGTACGTGTCCGACTACCAGAACTACACGCTTCGCTTGCAGAATCCCGACGGCAGTTTCAGCACCGAGTGGTTCCGTCAGCGGGCGGCGGCGCCGACCCTGGATCGTCGCTTGCAGACGACCGGTCACATTCTGGAATGGATGGCCTATAGCCTGCCGGACGACGATCTGCACGATCCCCGCGTGGTCCGGGCCGTGAACTACCTCAACGAGTTGCTGTGGAACAACCGTTCGCGGAACTGGGAGATCGGCCCGATGGGCCACGCCCTCAAGGCTCTGGTATTCTACGAACGGCGGGTGTTTCAGGGCGCCAAGCTGATGGGGCCGGGACCACGCAGTCCGCGGGGCGTGCAACCCGCCGAGTACCAGATCAACGGCGACTTCCACGATCGCGATCGCCTGCCGCTGGCCCCCGAGGCCGAGTTTCAGCCGCGGATCGTCAAGCCTTGGAGCGATACCCAGTAGGCTGCCAGCGATCCGCCGCCCAGGCCGCGGACCCCGCTTGGACCCACCCACGACCCTTGGGGACGACTCGTCCTCGAGGGTCGTTTGGTTGCTGGGCCCCGCTTACGGCGAGTGGCCGCTTTGCCACTCCGGCCGGTCGGGCCCTTGCCCCTTGCGATAAGGTTTCTCGGGTGTTGGGACAGGTCCAGCATCCGGCTTGGGAACCATTCGCCAGGGGCATGACGCGCGACCATGGATCGTCGAACCCTGTTCACCGCCGTGTTGGGAGCCTGCGGCGCGGTGCTGTCCGCCGTGATCGCGGTGCCTACGCTGATTGCCGCCCTGTCGCCGGACTGGCGACCACGGCCTGAGGAACTCTGGCAGTCGGTGGGGCCGATCGAGGAGTTTCCACTCGACCGAGTCGTACCGGCCAAGGTGTCGCTGGAGCGAGGCGATTGGGCCGACGCCCTGGAAGTCAAAGCCGTGTACGTGTGGCGGAAGGCCGAGCAGGAGTTCGTCGTCTTCTCGCGGAATTGCACCGATCTGAGTTGCCCGGTGGTCTTCGACTCCGGCAGCCAGTGCTTCTTTTGTCCGTGCCATGGTGGCATCTTCGGCCGCGATGGCTCGCCGATGGCGGGGCCGCCGCAAGTGCCACTGTATCGCTTCGCCAACCGCATCCGCGACGGCGTGCTCGAGATCGATCTGGTCTCGCTGCCACCGATGACCTGAAGGAGCGCGGGCCATGTTTCAAGCCGTCCGCGACTGGGTCGTCGACCGCTTCGCCCTGATGCCCATCTACAAGGGCCTGCTCGATCGCCGGGTGCCACGGGCCTCGTGGTACGCGGGCGATGGCTCGACCTTGATGGGGTTGCTGGGCCTGCAAGTGTTCACCGGGGCGGTGCTCATGCTGAGCTACACGCCCTCGATCGAAAGTGCCCACGCCAGCGTGACCTACATCACCGAGCAGGTCACCTTCGGCTGGTTTGTGCGAGGGCTGCACTATTGGTCGGCCGGGGCCATGGTGATCATGCTGTTCTTTCACCTGTTCAGACAGTTGCTGCTGGGCGGCTACAAGAGCCCCCGCGAGGGCACCTGGATCATCGGCGTGTTGTTGCTGGTCTGCGTGCTGCTGATGGCCTACACCGGCTATCTGCTCCGCTGGGATGAACGGGCCGTTTACGGCATCCGCGTGATGTTGCACATGCTGGTGCGGGTGCCACTGATTGGCGAAACCCTGGTGCTCCTGGTGCAGGGTGGGCCCGAGCTGGGGCCGCGGACGCTGACCCAACTGTACGCCTTTCATGTGTTTATCATCCCGCTGGCCATGTTCCTGCTGCTGGGATTTCATTTGTATTTGGTGGTGCAACGCGGAACCATGACCCGCAGCGAGCGCGAAGTGCCGCCGCTGTCGTCCGACGAGCAACGCGAGAATTACAAGCGCGAGGCCGCCGGACCCCGCGGCCAGACGTTCTTTCCCGAGACGATGATGACCACTGGGCTGATGGCCACCGTGGTGCTGGGCGCGGTGGTGACCGCCGCGCTACTGGTGGGGCCCTCGCCGGTGGGTGAAGAAGCCAACCTGATTCGGCCTTCGACGCCCGCCGAGGAGTGGTGGTTCTGGTGGTACAGCGGGCTGATCGCCTTGCTGCCGCCGTCGATTGCCCCGTGGTTTGTAGTCGTGTTTCCCGTCGTCAGCTTGCTGGCTTTGCTGGCCCTGCCGTTTCTGGATCGTTCGCCCGCCCGCGGTATCCGGCGACGCCCGTTGTGGGCGATGGCCGTGGTGCTGATGGTGGTGGCCTTGCTGGCCTTGTCCGATTACCGTCGGCGATCGGCCTTCACGGGCTGGCCCGATCCCGAGCCGCCAGCGATTCCCGCGGGGATGCAACTCACGCCCGATGCCGAAGCCGGGCGACACCTGTTTGCCCAGTTCGGCTGCACGAGTTGCCATCCCGTGGCCGGTCAAGGTCAGCATGTGGCGGTGGATATCACCAAGATCGATCCGGTCCGCTCGCGGACCTACATCCGCGACTACATCCTCAATCCGCCTGACGGAATCGCGATGCCCAGCTACGCCGGACGACTCAGTGACGAGCAACTCGCGGGGCTGATTGAATTCTGTCACGAAGTCCAGACCTTCCCGCGGCGGTGATCCCCATGGGGTGATCCGTGGCAAAGCAAGGTGTGCCACCTCAAGGAGCAGCATGGCCATGCGGCGAAGTTTCGGCCTGGTGGGATTGTTCGTGGCCGGGTGTCACAGCGACCATGCCCAGAGCGCCCTGCATCCGGCTGGTCCCGCCGCCTGGGAGATGGCCTGGTTGTGGTGGCTGCTGCTGGCGGTCTGCACCGCCGTGTTCCTTTGGGTGCTGGTGCTGACGACCCTGGCCGTGTGGCCCAACCCCGAGGAACGCCCGCCCCGACCGCCCTTAAGTGAACGATTCATTCTCATCAGCGGGATCTATATTACTGGCGCGATCCTGCTGGTAATTCTGGTGGCCAGCCTGGTGGTGCAACGCGGGTTGAGCGTCCCCGACACCGAGCACACGATCCGCGTGATTGGTCACCAGTGGTGGTGGGAAGTCCACTATCCCGACGACAACATCGTGATTGCCAATGAGCTGCACATTCCCGCCGGGCGGCCGGTCCTGATTGAATTGGAATCGGCCGACGTGATTCACAGTTTCTGGGTGCCCAACTTGCAAGGCAAGACCGACATGATACCGGGATTGATCAACCGCACGTGGTTGGCCTCGGATCGCGAAGGGGTGTTTCGCGGGCCTTGTGCCGAGTACTGCGGCGTGCAGCACGCGCTGATGGCTTTTGAAGTGGTCGTGCGGAGCCCCGAAGACTACGAGCAGTGGATCGCCCAGCGGCAGGCGGCGGCCGCCGCCACGGCCGATGTGCCCGAAGATGACGAGTTGGCCCAGCGCGGTCGTGAGCTGTACTTTACCCGTGGCTGCAACAATTGCCATCGCATCGCCGGGACCGCGGCCGTTGGGGTCCGCGGGCCCGACTTGACCCACCTGGCCAATCGCCGCACGCTGGCCGCCGGGGTGCTGCCCAACACACCCCAGAACCTCAAGGCCTGGATCGCCGATCCGCAAGGCATCAAGCCCGGCAACCTGATGCCCAGGACCCAACTCGACGACGAAGAACTGCGCGCCCTGGTGGCGTATCTCAACCAATTGAACTAACCACCCTTTCAACCAGCGACCGCTTCAACCAGCGACCTTAGGCGAGCCTGGCCGCGTGAAACGGCCGCGAGAGGCGGGACCAGGGTTCATGATCACGGGGAGACCATCCGTGTCGCGCGATGACGATTTCGACGCCGAACTGAGGACCACCTGGACCCCGGCCCGGGGCTTTCCGGGCGTGTTGGCCGAAGTCAACAACCAGATCCTCGGCGTGCGGTTCATGGTCACCGCCTTCGTGTTCTTCTTGCTCGGCGGCGTGATGGCGCTGTTGATGCGGGTCCAGTTGACCGTTTCCGAGAACACCTTCATCGGGCCGCAGCTCTACAACGAGCTGTTCACGATGCATGGCTCGACCATGATGTTTTTGTTTGCCGTGCCCTTTCTGGAGGGGCTGGCCCTGTACCTGCTGCCGGTCATGCTGGGAACCCGCGACGTGGCTTTTCCTCGGCTCACGGCGTATGGCTACTGGGTCTATCTGTTTGGCGGCTTGATCTTTTTCGCGAGCTACCTGTTTGGTGCCGTGCCCGACGTGGGCTGGTTCGGCTACACACCGCTGTCGACCGCGCGGTTCACGGGCATCTCGACGGACTTCTGGCTATTGGGGCTGAGCCTGGTGGAGGTGGCCGGGCTGACGGCGGCCATCGAGATTGTGGTCACGATTCTCAAGTTCCGCGCGCCGGGCATGACGCTGGCCCGGATGCCGCTGTTGGTCTGGACCTTTCTGGTCGCGGGCCTGATGATTCTGTTCGCCTTCACGGTGCTGCTGACGGCCACCGTGATGCTGGAACTCGATCGCACGGCCGAGACCCGCTTCTTTGATGTTCACCGTGGCGGTAACACTCTGCTATGGCAGCACCTGTTTTGGTTCTTTGGCCATCCCGAAGTGTACATCATGTTTCTGCCGGCCAGTGGCATCATTTCCATGATCGTGCCGGCCTTCGCCCGCCGCCGCGTGGTGGGCTATGAACTCATCGTGCTGGCGGTGGTGGTCACCGGCTTTGTAAGCTTTGGCCTGTGGGTCCATCACATGTTTGCCGCGGGGTTGCCGGCGGTGTCGATGACCTTCTTCACGGCGGCCAGCCTGATGATCGCCATCGCCAGCGGTATTCAGGTGTTTGCCTGGATCGCCACCCTGTGGGGCAGCGGCCCGCGCTTCGCTGCCCCGCTGCTGTTTGCCCTGGGCTTTTTGTTCTTGTTTGTGTTGGGGGGCCTCACGGGGGTGATGGTGGCCGTGGTCCCGTTTGACTTGCAGGTTCACGATAGTTACTTCATTGTCGCCCACTTTCACTATGTGCTGATCGGTGGTGTCATCTTTCCGGTGTTTGCGGGCATGTACTACTGGCTGCCCAAGGTCACGGGGCGTTTGAATCATCCCCTGCTTGGGAAAAGCTGTTTCTGGCTGTTGTTCCTGGGATTCAATGCCACGTTCTTTCCGATGCACATCATGGGCCTGCTGGGCCTGCCCCGGCGGGTGTACACCTATCCCGCGATGTTGGAACTCGACGGCTACAACATCCTGGCGACCCTGGGCGCGGTGCTGATGACCCTGGGAACGCTGGCGTTTCTGATCGATGTGGTCTGGGCCATCCGCCGTGGTCCGCCAGCGGGCGAGAATCCCTGGGGCGCCGACTCGTTGGAATGGTCGCTGGCCTCGCCGCCGCCGGTGTACAGCTTTTATGACGTGCCCGAAGTGAAAAGCCGGCACCCGTTGTTTGATCAACCCGAAGACACGCCCCCCAGCGATCCGGAGCTGACCCGCCTCCGCGAGACCCTGGCCGGCGAGCCCCGCACCTGGCGCGGTGTGCTGGTCACCGATGCCACCGACGCCACGCCCCAAGCCATTCAGTATTTGCCCGGGCCAACCTTCTTGCCGCTGTGGGCGGCCTTCGCCACGACCTTGGCCGCCGTGGGCGTGCTGTCGCGGGGCTACATCGTGGCGGCCTTCGGGTGCCTGATGCTGTTGATCGGGGTGATTGTCTGGGCCCGCCCGGCTCCGCTGGCCTTACGCCAACTCACGACAAGCGACCTGCCCGAGCGAACCGGCCTGCCGGTGCTGGCCCATGGCAGCCAGGCGACCACCTGGTGGGGCATGTTGGGATTCTTGACGATCGCCGCTTCGGCTCTGGCGGCGCTGGTGTATTCCTATTTTTACATTCGTCTGTTTTCACCCCAGTGGCCCCAAGATGGACTGCCGGTGCCCGGCCTGGAGACGGCGCTCTTGGGTTACGGCGCGCTGATCGCCGGCGGCCTGGTGCAAACGATCTCGGCCCTCCGTTGGCAGACCCATCGTCGGGTGGCGGCGCGGGTCACCCTGGGCGTGGCCATGCTGTTGGTGTTGGTCTACCTGGTTGTGCAGGTCTACGAGTGGACCCAGTGGCCCTTCACCTGGCAGACCAACGCCTATGGGTCGCTGGTTTACGTAATCACCGGCGTGTTGTTCTTCTTCGCGGCCATCGGGGTAGGGATTCACGGCTTCGCCCAGAGTCACTGCTTCCGCCACGATGCCAACAGTGCCTACACCTGGCTGATCCTTGAACTCAACGGCCTGTACGGTTGGTTCTTGGTTGGCTCCGGGGCCGTGGTCCTGTTCACGATATATTTCTCGCCCCGCATCCTCTGACGATGTCGACCTGCCAACGGGAGCCGGGTTCGCCGGAAGGATGTGCTGAGGATCGATTGAGTTGACCTTCGACGATTGGTTCCGCTTGGCAATGAGGGATGGACCATGACCACGCAGCACCCGGGTTCCGCTCCGCCAGACCGTTCCTGGCCCCTGGGCTTTGGTATGCTGGGCGGTGCCGTGGCCTGGACGGTGCATTTGATCGTCGCCGCGCTGGTCGCCGAGTGGGGCTGCCTGGGCGGTTGGGGCCACTATCAGGCCGCCGGCATCAACCTGGTCGCCTGGATCATCCTGGCGGTGAGCCTGGTGATGCTGGTCGTGGCGGCCCTGGCTACCGGCGTCGCCTGGCGTCTGGCTCACCAACTGCGCGACCAGCCCGGCAACGCAGAGTTTCTGGCCTCGACGGGCGCCAAGACCAGCGGCTTGTTCGTGTTCATTATCGCGGCCCAGAGCCTGCCCATTGCCTTTTATCTTTCGACATGTTGGTAACCCGGCGACTCTCCGACACAATGCGGGGCCTCGGCGGTGGCGTGGTTCGTCTGGCCGGCTTGGGGGCGATGGTTCTGGCTGCGCCCAACGTGGCCCAGGCCCATCGCGGACCCCTGGACCGCGCCGCCGGTTGGAGCGACTGGAACACCGACCCGGTTGTCTGGCTGAGTCTGTTCGCGCTCGGGTGGCTGTATCTCCGCGGCCGGGGTGTGTTGCAATCTCGGGCTCCGGGGCACCGGCTGGCCGACGGGCGAAGGCTGCTGTGGTTCTTCGCCGGTTGGATGGTGTTGGGGCTGGCGTTGCTGTCTCCGGTTGATCCGGCCAGCGACCAGTTGGCGTGGGTCCACATGGTGCAGCACATGCTGCTGATGAACGTCGCCGCTCCGCTGCTGGTCTTGGCGGCCCCACATTACGTCATGCTGTGGGCCTGGCCGTTGGGGGCTCGTCGGCTGTACGCCCGGTGCCGTCGCTGGGTGCTGGCGGCGATTCCACCGGGGCTGGCGTGCTCGTCGGCGGTGGTCTGTTGGTGGCTGTACGCGGTGGTGCTGTGGAGTTGGCATCTGCCCGGTGCCTACGAGGCTGCGCTCCGGCACACGCCGATTCACGACTTGGAGCACCTGAGTTTCTTTCTGGTGGCCTACCTGTTTTGGCAAGTGCTCCTCGATCCCGCCAGTTCGCGGCGGCTGACGGGGTTGGCCGCCGTGATCTATCTGTTTACCACAACCATTCACGCCACGGTGCTGGGGGTGTTTTTAACCATCGCCCCGACACCCTGGTATCCGACGTATCATGGTTGGAGCGGCTTGTGGGGCCTGAGCCTGCTTGAGGACCAACAACTGGCCGGGCTGATTATGTGGATGCCGGCCTGTCTGCCGTTTGTCGTGGCGGCCCTGATCATCCTGGCTCGGGGGCTGCAACTCGACGATACCCAGCCACCAGCTTACGCCGAGGGCCTGCCATGAATCCGCCGCGCACCCAGCACGTTTCACCCCTGTCTC
>JBJHDE010000132.1:0-3559 GCA_050486385.1 Planctomycetales bacterium
CGCCCGCACCGTCCGCGAGATTATCTCGAGCGTGATGTGGGAAGAACTCAACAAGTTTTATCATCTGGTGCGGCGGGCCGAGGGCGAACCCAGCGTGCTGGCGCATCCCCACAACTTTTGCGAGAAGGTGCGGCTGTCCAGCCACCTGCTGGTCGGCGCCACCGACGCCACGATGAGCCACAACGAGGCCTGGCACTTCTCGCGGGTGGGCCGCTTGATTGAACGCGCCGACAAGACCAGCCGGATTGTCGATGTGCAGTACTATCACCTGCTGCCCAACGCCAAGGATGTGGGTGGCAGCCTGGACATCGTGCGGTGGTCGGCCTTGCTGCGCAGCACCAGCGCCCTGGAGATGTACCGCCGGCAGTACGGGCGGATCACCCACGATCACGTGGCCGACTTCCTGTTGCGCGATGCCTGCTTCCCAAGAAGCATGCGGTTCTGCGTGGTCAAGGCCCAGGAGTCGGTCCACGCCATCACGGGCACGCCCGCCGGAACCTTCCGCCTGCGGAGCGAGCAACTATTTGGCCGACTGCGCGCGCAGCTCGATTACACCGGCATCGACGAGGCCATCGAACAGGGGCTGCACGAATACATCGATCAGTTGCAAACGCGACTCAATCAGGTCGACGACGCCGTCTACCACGACTTCTTCGTCGCCAAGCCCTTGCCGCCCAGTTCTCGCAATCAACATCCGGCGGCCACCCAGATGCAGTCGCAAGGCCCGACCAGCGGCCAGACCCAGCAGCAAACTTAGCACACGCCCCGAAGCGGTGGGCCGATGGCGACTTGCCCCCATCGTGTGTGCCACCCAAGATGAATCACGTTCCATCCGGCACGAGCCTCCAACTCGTGCTAGATTTCCAGGGCAGGCGCAACACGTAACCACCGATGGCCACACCACGCCCCCCATGCAATTGGGGAGAGCGTGGTGACCTGTCGTTGTGCGCTTTTTGCCGTGCCAAACCGCGGACCCCGCAAATACCGACGAGCGGTCTTCGCGACGTTCAAACAAAGTATCTCGCCAGCCTTTCAGGGTGTTTGTTGCCATGACCATTCGTGTTGCGCTGAATCACCGCACCACCTACCGCTACGATCGGCATGTCGGGTTGGGGCCGCAGGTCGTGCGGCTGCGACCGGCCCCGCATTGCCGGACCCCGGTGGTGTCGTACTCGATGCGGGTCCAGCCGGCCGATCACTTTCTCAACTGGCAGCAAGACCCGTTCGGCAACTTCTTGGCCCGGCTGGTGTTTCCCAACCCAGTCGACCTGTTCGAAGTGGTGGTCGACCTGCAGGCCGAGATGACGGTCATCAACCCGTTCGACTTCTTTCTGGAAGATACCGCCGAGGAGTATCCGTTCCTCTACACCCCAGCCACGGCCCACGACCTGGAGCCGTTCTTAAAGCCCCTGCCGGTGGGTCCGTTGATGGCGGAACTGCTGGCCAAGATTGATCGCACCCCGCGGCGGACCGTGGACTTTCTGGTGGACCTCAACCGCTTGGTTCACGAGCGGGTCGATTACGTCATCCGCATGGAGCCCGGCGTCCAGACCTGCGAAGAGACCCTCGGCCTGGGACGCGGCTCGTGCCGCGATTCGGCCTGGTTGATGGTCCAGGTGCTCCGCAACCTGGGGCTGGCCGCACGTTTCACTTCGGGCTACCTGATCCAGTTGGTCGCCGACGTCAAACCGCTGGACGGCCCCGCCGGCCCGTCGGCCGACTTCACCGATCTGCACGCCTGGACCGAGATCTATTTGCCCGGGGCCGGCTGGGTGGGCGTCGATCCGACCTCGGCCCTGTTCTGTGGCGAGGGGCACATCCCGCTGGCCAGCACGCCCGACCCGATTGGGGCCTCGCCGATTACCGGGGCCTTGCTGAGCAAGTGCGAGTCCGACTTTGAGTTTGCGATGTCGGTCACGCGGGTCCACGAGGATCCCCGCGTCACCAAGCCTTACACCGACTCGCAGTGGACGGCCATCGACGCCTTGGGCCACCAGATTGACGAGGCCCTGACCCGCGACGATGTGCGGCTGACCCTGGGTGGCGAGCCCACGTTTGTGTCCATCGACGACATGGAAAGCCCCGAGTGGCGGACCGAGGCCCTGGGCGAACATAAGCGGCAACTGGCCGACGACCTGGTGCGGCGACTCAAGCGGCGGTTCGCTCATGGCGGATTGCTGCACTACGGCCAAGGCAAATGGTATCCCGGCGAGTCGTTGCCGCGTTGGGCCAAGAGCCTGTACTGGCGTTTCGATGGCGAACCGATTTGGAACAACCCCGAACTGTTCGCCCGGGTCGATCGCGGCTACGGCTACGGCTATGACCAGGCCGAGGAGTTTGCCCAGGCCCTGGCCGAACGCCTGGGTGTCGACGGCCGCTCGGTCGTGCCAGCCTACGAAGATGTGTGGTACTACCTGTGGCGCGAACGGCGGCTGCCGATCAACATCGATGTTCGTGATGCCCCGCTGGACGACGAGGCCGAACGGGCCCGCCTGGCCCGCATCTTCGAGAAGCAGGGCCTGACCAGCAAAGTGGGCGCCGTGCTGCCGCTGCGGCGGAAGGGCTCGCCGTCGGCTCGGGCTTGGGAAAGCGGTCCCTGGCCGGTGCGGCCCGAGCACATGTTTCTGCTGCCCGGCGACTCGCCCATGGGCCTGCGTCTGCCGTTGGACTCTTTGCCCTGGTCGGTGAAGTTGGCCGACACCGACGCAATCTATCCGCCCGATCCGTTCGAGGCTCGCTCGCCCCTGGCGGCTTATGACGAGATCCGGCGGCGGGTCACGGAAATGGCCCAGCGGGCGGCCCCTGTCGGCCAGGCCGCGCTGGTCACGCCCAGTGGCGAAACCCTGGGCCCAGGAGAGTACGGACCGCAAGTCGTTCAACCACGGCGGCATGACAACTCGCGGCGGCAACCGCCGGCGACGCCGCTTCCCGACGCTGCGCCAGTCAGCGAATTGGCTGACCCGGTCCTGCGGACCGCCCTGTGCGTCGAGGCCCGCGAAGGCCGCATGTATGTGTTCTTGCCACCCACCGAGACCCTGGAAGATTTCCTCGACTTGACGGCCGCCATTGAAGACACGGCCGACGCACTGGGCACCCCGGTCATTATTGAAGGCTACCCGCCAGGACACGACCCGCGACTGGGCGAAATTAAGGTCACGCCGGACCCGGGCGTGATTGAGGTCAACGTCCACCCGGCGCGATCCTGGGACGAATTGAAACAGATCACCACCGGCGTTTATGAAGACGCCCGGCAATCGCGGCTGGCGACCGAGCACTTTGACAAGGACGGCAAGCACACTGGCACCGGTGGCGGCAATCACGTGGTTTTGGGCGGTCCGACGCCGGCTGACAGTCCGTTCCTCCGCCGGCCCGACTTGCTGAAGAGCCTGATCGCCTATTGGAACAATCATCCCAGCCTGTCGTATGTGTTCAGCGGTCCGTTTATTGGCCCCACCAGCCAAGCGCCCCGGGTGGATGAAGGCCGCCGCGATGCGTTGTACGAGTTGAAGACCGCCTTCGACCTGGTGCCCGAACCGGGAACCGAGGTTCCGCCCTGGCT
>JBJHDE010000132.1:3569-10524 GCA_050486385.1 Planctomycetales bacterium
ATCGGCTGTTTCGCGACCTGCTGGTCGACGTGACCGGCAACACGCACCGGGCCGAGTTCTGCATCGACAAGCTGTACAGCCCCGATGTGGCCGGCGGACGACGCGGGCTGGTCGAGTTCCGGGCCTTCGAGATGCCGCCGCACGGCCAGATGAGCCTGGTGCAGCAGCTTCTGATTCGCGGGCTGA
Organism: Planctomycetales bacterium; assembly: GCA_050486385.1. GTDB lineage: Bacteria > Planctomycetota > Planctomycetia > Pirellulales > Pb10988 > JBJHDE01. The sequence continues at coordinate 3,756 of JBJHDE010000132.1, forward strand.
TCAGCAAGTTCTGGCGCGAGCCCTATCGGGCCTCGGTCGTGGAGTGGGACACGCAACTGCACGATCGCTGGATGCTGCCGCATTTTCTGTGGGAAGACTTCGCCGATGTCGTCGACGACCTCCGCGCCGCGGGCTTGCCGTTCGACGTGGCGTGGTTTGCTCCGCACTGGGAGTTCCGTTGCCCGCGGCTCGGCGAGTTCGACCAGCGCGGGGTTCAAGTGGAACTCCGCCAGGCGCTGGAACCCTGGTACGTGCTGGGTGAAGAGCCCGCCGGTGGCGGCACCGCCCGCTACGTCGATAGTTCGGTCGAGCGGTTGCAGGTGCTGGTCCGCAACCTGACCCATTCGCGACATGTCGTGGCCTGCAACGGCCGACGGCTCCCGCTGCATCCCACCGGCCGGCAAGGCGAGTTCGTGGCGGGGGTCCGCTACCGCGCCTGGCAGCCGCCGAGGGGCTTGCACGCCACCGTGCCGGTCGACACACCCCTGACAATTGACCTGGTCGACACCTGGCAGAACCGCTCGCTCGGCGGATGCACTTACTATGTGGGGCATCCCGGGGGCAATAATCCCGACAGTTTTCCCGTGAATGCCAACGAAGCCGAAAGCCGGCGGGCCGCCCGCTTCTTCGCCTTTGGTCACCAACCGGGGGGCGTGAGTGTGCGGGAAGAACCGATCAACGAGGATTTCCCGCTCACGCTGGACCTGCGGCGCGGCCGAGGGTAAAGGTGTCGCCCCCCCGCTGGCCAAGCGATTGCTCCGGGGGGCAAAACCTCGAACAATAGCGCTCTCGTGGACCAGCCCGTGGCCCCACGCCCCGTGGGGATCCAAGGGATCGAAGCGCCGGATCAGCCAGCCGCGACGACTCGTGGAGTCGCTTGGCCGCGAACCTGCACCGCGCGTCCGCATCGAGGGTCCTGGCCGCTGATTCTCGGGTTGAAACACCAGTCATGAGCACCGCCCCGCCTCCGGCCCCGACGCCCGACGAGCTTTCGCTCGCGGGGTATCGGCCGCCTGACGGACCCTTCGACGAGGCGCTGGCCGCCGCGGGGGCTCCCCGTCCGCAGTGGCAGGCGTTTAGCGAATGTCTGGCCCGGCTGGGCACCAGCGAGTTGAGCCACCGTTGGCAGCAGGCCCAGGCCCTGGTCCGCGAGAATGGGCTGGCCTTCAGCGCGTATGGCGATCCGCACACCGAGCGGCGTCCCTGGCAGCTCGATCCCCTGCCGCTGCTGATTCCGGCCGCTGAATGGCAGGCCATCGGCGAGGGCCTCCGCCAGCGGGCCCACCTCATCGAGCTGATTCTGTCCGACCTGTACGGCCCCCAACGGTTGCTGCATCAAGGGCTGATTCCGCCCGAGGCCGTGTTCGCCCATCCGGGGTTTCATCGGGCCTGCCAAGGCTGGCCGCCCGCCGGCGGCCGGCGGCTGGTGGTCTACTCGGCCGATCTGGCCCGCAGCCCCGATGGTCAGTGGTGGGTGCTGGGTGATCGCACCGAGGCCCCCAGCGGACTGGGCTTCGCCCTCGAAAACCGCATCGTCGTCTCGCGGGTGTTGCCCGAGGCCTTTCACGAGTGCCAGGTCGCCCGGCTGGCACCGTTCTTCATTCAGCTCCGCGAGTCCCTGCAGGCCCTGGCGCCCGAACACCGCGAGAATCCGCGGCTGGTGTATTTGAGCCAGGGGCCGCAATCGCCCAACTACTTTGAAGACGCCTATCTCTCGCGTTATTTGGGCTACACCTTGGCCCTGTCCAGCGACCTGACGGTTCGCAACGGCAGCGTGTTCCTCAAAACCTTGGGTGGGCTGCTGCCGGTCGACGCCCTGGTCCGACGCCCCAACAGCGAGTTCTGCGATCCCTTGGAGCTGGATCCCCACGGGACTTCGGGCGTGGCCGGGCTGACCCAGGCGGCCCGGTCGGGTCGGGTGGCGGTGGCCAATGCCCTGGGCAGCGGGTTGATTGAATCGCCGCTGTTCATGGCCTTCTTGCCCGTGTTGTGTCGCGAACTGCTGAGCGAAGAACTCAAGTTGCCGGGTGTGGCGACCTTCTGGTGTGGCAACCCCGAGAGCCGCGCCCTGGTGCTGGCCGATCCCGACCGCTTTGTCTTCAAGCGGGCCTTCCGCCGTCGGGGCGAAGAGCTGGAGGCCAGCCGCCGGCTCGGTGAGCTGTCGCCCCAAGAACGCCACGCCCTGATCGTCGCGCAGCCACACCAGTTTATCGCCCAGGAACAAGTCGATCGCTCCACCGGTCCGGTCTGGGACGACCAACGCCTGGCCAGCGGCCGCATCGCCTTGCGGGCCTTCGTCTGCGCTGGCACCTCGGCACCGGATGCCTACACCGTGATGGACGGGGCCTTGGCCCGGGTGTCGGGCGCGGCCGATCCGCTGGAACTCTCGCTGCTGGCCGGCGAGGGCAGCAAGGACGTTTGGGTCCTGGCCGAGGCCCCGGTGGAATTGGTCACACTGCTGCCCAAGGCCGATTTCGAGGTGCCGCTTCGTCGCGGAGCCGCCGACCTGCCCAGCCGTGTGGCCGACGATTTCTTCTGGCTGGGCCGGCACATCGAACGCGCCGACGCCGCCGCCCGACTGCTGCGGATTACGGCCGCCCGACTGAGTGGCGAGTCGGGGCTTCGCGACCTCCGCGAGCTGCCGATTCTGTTGCGGACCCTGGCCGAGACGGGGCAGATTGAGCCGGGCTTCGCGATCGAAGAGACCCGGCGTTCGCTGCCGCGGATTGAACGCGCCTTGCCGCAGGCGGCCCTGGACGCCCGCCAGCCGACCAGCCTTCGCAGTCTGCTGGGCCAGCTCAATCGCACCGCCGCGCGGGTCCGCGACCGGCTGAGTATCGACACCTGGCGGACCCTGCAACGCATTGAACAAACCGTCAAGTCGCCCTTCCCGCCACGGGGCGGACTGACGGAGTTTCTCGACCGCCTGGACGACCTGCTGCTGGGTCTGGCGGCCCTGGGCGGCTACGTCAACGACAGCATGACCCGCAGCCAGGGCCACACTTTTTTGCAAATCGGTCGCCGTATCGAACGCACCGTGCAGATGACCCAGATCGTGCGGGCGGCCTTCACCGGCGACGAGCCCGTCACCGCCGCCACTTTGGAAGCCGTGCTCGAAGTCGGTCAGAGCCTGATGACCTACCGCTCGCGGTACCTGGCCAGCCTGCAACTCGCCCCCGCTCTGGACCTGCTGATCACCGACGAGTCGAATCCCCGGGCGGTGGGCTTTCAGCTCAAGGAGCTGGTCGAAGACGTCCAACGGCTGCCGCGTGACGCCGAACAGGCCGGCTTCAGCCTGGAGCAGCGGCTGAGCATGAATCTGCTGCACACGGTGCGGATGATCGAGATCGTCCCCATCGCCGAGGCCTGCCAGTCGGGGGATCGCCGCCCCCTGGAACGACTCCTCGCCAGCCTGGTGCGGGAGCTGCCGCTGTTGAGCAACGCGCTCAACCATCGGTACTTCGCCCATGCCGAGGCCATGCACCAACTCGCGGAACTCCGCGCGAGCTACTGAGGGCGGGCTCGACCATCGGGGGCCGAGGGAGCAAGCGACAGTCCATCCGGGTGGTGAACCCCCGATTCCTCGGCAAAGTCCGCCCGAGCCGACCGGATACTGCGATCGCCCCGGTCACCCTGGTGGGATTGGTCGGCAAAATCGCTAGGGAATTGAAGAAAGACTACCGATGTTTCCAAGTGCGTGTTAGGCTAATGAAGGGCGATTTGGGAAAGTTTGCTGCCCGCCATCGGTGTAGAACACTGGCGGGGGGTGAGTCTCGTTGCCGGCCCGTGGTTGCTTGACGACCCGGTGTTGGTGCGAATTTTCAGGATCTCGTTGTGGGACGAGGGTCCTGGCGGAAGGGCCTCCTGAGGGCCTTTCTGCGCCCAAGGTACTCTGCCGAGTCACACGTTGACCAGTTTGCGCGGGTTTCGGGGGTGAGCGCCCTCGTACGGTCTCTCGAACCAACCGCGGTGGTCGCGGTTGAGTCCGACCTATTCTCAGTCCATAGCTCTCGCCACCACCCGTGGCGACCATTCGCCGAGAAACGCCATGAACTTCGCCAAGTTTCTTCGCGCTCGTCGTTCCCGTCCCGCACGTCGTGGGGAAGACAATCGTTCGCCCCTGGCCGTCGAGCGGCTCGAGGACCGCCTGGTGCTCAGCGGCATGCCACTGGCCTACGAGGGCTTCGAGTACGGCGTGGCCGATGGGACCCAACTGCACGGGCTCAACGGCGGCGATGGTTGGGGCGGGGCCTGGCAGGTTGTCGGAGGCCGTCAGAATCAGATCACGGTTGTTGATGGCGGTCTGTCCTACGCCGCGGGCGACATCATCATCGATGGCGGCAACCAAGCAATGCAAATCCAAATCGTGCAGGCCAGCGGCGACACCGGCGCCCTGACCTGGGTGGCCGCCCGGCAAATGGAATCCTCCGTCGGGATCGGCGACCTCCCCGACGGCGTCTGGATGAGCTTTCTGTTTGAGACCAGCACCGTGGTGGGGAGCGACCGCGACTTCACTCAGTTCGGACTGAACAACGCGGTGGATAATCCCCGGCTCAGCGTTGGCAATGACCAGAACGCTGGCGGTCATCGCTTCTTTTCCCGTTCGGGAACAAGCGGCGCGGCCTGGGCCAATCCCCCGGGCAACATCGACCTGAACACCACCTACTTCGTGGTGATGCACGCCTACCGCCAGAATCCGACCGACACCAACTTCAATCGGGTGGCGGTGTATGTGAATCCCACCTCGGCCACGGCCCCGGATACGGCCGCCTTCATTCAATCGGATGACAGCGGGATCAACGCGCTGTCGCACTTCATCACCCGAATTGCCTTTCTGGAGAACGGCGATACCTACCTGATCGACGAACTGCGGATCGGCACCAGCTACGAATCGGTCGTGGCGATGCCCACTGGCTGGACCGGTGGCGCGAGCGACGGCGATTGGAACAACTCGGACAACTGGGCCGGAGGCGATGGGCCGCCCACCAGCGGCAGCGCCATCGCCGAGTTCGGCAACGCCGGCGTGGGGACGGTCCACTACACGGGCACCTCGACCATCGGCGGCATCAGCGTCGACAACTCCACCGGCACCTACACCTTCATCATCGACGGGGATCTCACGCTCAATGGCTCGTTGATCCTGGATACCGATCAGGTCAACTTCGAGTTGGTTGGCGGCACGCTGACCATCCTGGGCGGCATCAACGGCAGCGGCGATCTCTTCGTGACCGGCCCCGGCTCGCTGGTGATTGGCGGCTCCGGCAACCTGGACGGCAGCCTCACGATCGACTCCAGCGTCAGTGTGTTTGACGATTTCAACAGCTACTCCAACGGACGTGTCGTCGATGGGGTGACCGGTGGCGTCTGGAACTCCAACGGTTCGGGCTTTGCCCGCGTCGAAACCACCAGTGGCCAAAAGGAACTCCGCGTTGGCTGGAGTAACTGGCGCGGTGCCTATCGGATGATTGGCGATGGCATCGCCCCCAACGGCCAAGCGGCCCTGACCATGCAACTCCGGGTGGTGAGCGGTGCCAGCGGCACCTGGTTGGCTGGCGTCTCGGACATCGCGACAGGCGATCAGACCATCGACGCCGCCTTCTACCGGGCCGGCGTGCAACTGGTGGCCGCCGGGGGCGCGCTCACCCTGCGGACCATGGACGGCACGGAGATTGAAACCGGGTTGAGCCTCAACACCTGGTACACCATCACCCTGATCATCGACAATGCCACCAACAGCTACCTGGTTTATCGCGTCGATGGTAGCAACAACCTGATCCCACTCACGCCCGAACCCGTGGGCTTTAACGGAGGCCCGACCAGCAACACCCTGGATCGCTTCTATTTCACGGGCAACGGCACCGACAACGCCGGTCGTATGCTGTGGTTCGAGATCCAAAAGCTGGCCAACCTGCATCTCACCGGCAACCAGTCGCTCACCGGTGACCTGACGATCGGCACCGGAGCGCGGCTGACGGGCGATGGCTCGCTGAGTTTCTCGGGCGGTTCCCAGTTGGTGGTCGATGGCAGCCAGATGGCTCCCAGTGGTGTGTTTGTGGTCGACGGCGGCGGGTCCATCGAGGGCATCTACTCGGTTGAGGTCAGCGGCGACAATAGCACCGCGGCCAGCTTCACGGGCGATGTGGTGATCGATGGCTGGCTCGACCTGCGGGGCGTCAATCCCACGGCCATGACCTATTCGGTGCTGTCGGTGGGTGGAACCCTCACCGGCACGTTCTCGAACGCCCCCAATGGCACGATTTACACCTTTGATGGCGTCGACTACGAACTGCACTACGACGATGGCGGCGTTTACCTGCTGGATACCACCGCGGTGCCCGACGTGGTCTACGTCTCGAGCACCTGGAGCGGCTTTGGTTCAGGCCAGTTGATCGTCGATGCCGATTTCGGCACCCCGGGCGATCAGCCCGCGGTGTTTGGCGTTAATGCCTTTGCCACGCTCAACGACGCCCTGGCGGCGGTGGATGTGGGCGGCACCATCATTATTAATGCTGGCACCTACGCCGAAGCCGCGACCCTGAACAATAACCGCACCCTGCAGTTGACCAATGGCACGGTTGTCATCAACACCCTGCATGGTCAGGCCGATGGCATCATCGACCTGGGCGCGGGCACCACGCTGACGGTCGGCCCGGGCAACGCCAGCTTCGAGATCGCCAGCCTGATCCAAGGCGCTGGCAACCTCCGCAAACAGGGCACCGGCCAGCTTACCCTCTCGGGCGATAACACCTTCACCGGCACCACCACGGTC
>JBJHDE010000133.1:0-10522 GCA_050486385.1 Planctomycetales bacterium
GTCGCAGCGGCTCCAGCGCGAGATCGACAAAGTGGGTTCCGAGATCAAGCAGCTCGACGCTTGAACCGCCCCCGGCGCCCACCAGCAATCACCGCCAGTCCTCAACACACGCCCGACCCCGCCCACCGCGCGGTCGGGCGTTGGCGTTTGCCAGCTCAGCCGCAAGCCCCAGTCGCCAGGGCGGCCTTTCCGGTCCCGGCGTCACGCTGCATCATCTTCGTTGTTGGTGTCAGGCCAAAAGCCGCCAGACAAAGTCATCTGCAAACCTCAGACTCGACAATCGCCAGACAGCCACAAGGCCGAGCTGCGATGTTGCCGACGCAATCGCAAGCCTGCCTGAGCAGATAGTAAACAGGCAGATAGCAGACAGCGGCGATGAACAACGCTATCGACAGCCCAAGCCACAGCTATCAGGTGTGCCCGTGTTCAAGCCGTGCATGCGTGCTCAACCGGGCAAGCTACAAACGTTCAAACTGCGGCAGCCTGCGAAGATTGTGATGCAGAAGTCTCAAAACACCGGCTCCACCCCAAGGAAATTCAAGAGAATAGAAAAGTCTCGTTCAGCTTCGGGTTCCGTGAGTTGATTCAAGTAGGCAATCAATTCTTGTACAATCGGTGGTGCGGAATCAGGATCGACAAGATACACGACCGAGATTGTTGCAAGCTCGATCAACTTTGCACGGCACGAAGGGCATTGTCGTGGATGATGGTCAAACATGGGGCCAAACGGAAAATCGCACTTACAGCGAGGACAAGTCAACGTTGTCGAATCACCCACCGCTTTCCGTGTAAACCAACCCTCTCTTGTGCTAGTAACCATTTGCCTTCCTCCAATCCTTCAAGTACGCATTCACTGCTTGCTGCTGCTGCGGAGTCAGTGTTGGCATAAAGTCGCCCACATACTTGCCTGTAATCCGGCCAATGCCAAGGTTTCGTGCGGTGCGGACAGGGTCAGTAGCAGCGTCGTAAATCCGCACGGGAACCGTCGTCTGGTTAAGCTGCTTCATTGCCTCAAGACGATGATGCCCACCAGTTACGATCAAATCACCATTTGGAAGCCGTGTTGCTGAAACTGGCCGCGAAACGTCGTAGCCGTTGTCCATGATCAGCTTCTTCAACGTCGGGATGTCAGCTTCCTTCCCTATCCGTGGGACTGGGTGAATTGGGTTGAGTTGCCCGACTGGTATTTCGACTGCATTCGGATTTGCACCAACTCGACGAATAGTTGTTGGAGTGTTCCCATAATCCGCATTATGCACCCACACAGGCGGGCCGCGGCTGCCCCGGGCGGCGACGAAGTAGCTGTGGGTGTCGGCGACCTCGAAGTTGTAGACCGTCACGCCATCGGGGTGCTCGACGCGGGTGGAGGCGACGACGGTGGTGATGGAGCCGTCGGGCTCGACGAGCCGCTGGCCGGTTTGCAGGGCCTTGGCGTCGGTCCAGCCGGCCCCCGCGACCCAAAAGGGATGCTCGTCGGTCGTCTCGATCTGCTCGTCAAGGCCCCGGGAGGTGCGAAGCGTCAGCAGCCGCAGATGATCGGAAGTGCGAACAAAAGTCTCGACCACCGGGCGTAGCACCAGTTCGCCCGTCGCCTCGTCGCGGCTGAGTACCCGATCGCCCGCCTGGACCTGCTCGATTGGCTTGGCCACGGTCGCGGATGATTCGGCGGTGGACGCATCCGCCGCCCACAGCAGGCTCAGGCCGAGTGCCGCCGAGCCGATCATCACGGCCCGGGCCGTCAGCAGACGTGCGAGGGAAAATCGCTCTGATTCGAAGCTCATTGCCGTGTCCAAGCTTCAAGTCGAAAGGCTTTCATTCAGTATGGCAGGGAATTCAGGGAGCAGGTCAGGCATGGGCGCACTTGGTCCAGGGCCAAAAAGTGGACTGTACACGATTGGCGGCTCCTAGCCGCGCCTTGCCAAGTAGCGTAACCACAAAGGGTTACGCACAGCACCCCCGGCAGGATTCGAACCTGCGACCACTGGTTTAGGAAACCAGTGCTCTATCCCCTGAGCTACGGGGGCGTGGTGTGTGGGCTTGGTCCGGATGAGGGGCGGCCATGGGCTGGCGGCCGGGACCCACTTGTTGGATGATACTGCCAGCGGTGAGGTTCGCCTACACCCGAGGACGCCCGACGGGGCTGACCAATCTTCCTGGCATAAGGATCCAAGGGATGAACGGGCGTGGGACCTCGCGGCGAAGGGCGATGGCAGGGCCGGTCCGGGGCCTGCTGCTGGGGCTGATTGTGGCCGGAGCCGGCGTGTTGACCGGTTGCAGTGGCTACACGCCTTCGGCCCGCTACATCGAACAGCTTGACTCGCCGGACCGGGCGACCCAACTGGCGGCCATTGCGGCCCTGCGGGAGCGGGGCCCAACCGTGGCCGAGGCCGTCGAGCCGCTCTTAGAGCTGATGAATGCCACCGATGACAACCAGGTTCGTCACGCCGCCGCGGAGGCGATTGTGAACATTGTCGAAGCCGAGGAGTTCGAACAGCTTCTGAAAGAGCAAACTGGCCTGACCCGCTTGGCGCTCCGAGCCGCCCGCGATCCGAACTGAATTCTCAGTCGCCACGCTTTTCAAGAGAAGATGCGCGTCGCTTGCATTATTACCATTCACTGAGACCGCTCGCGAACCGTGGCCATGTCGTCGGGCCAGGGCAGACACTGGTAGGCAAGCCATCGGTGGCACGGGCTGCGGCCCCGACTTCTGTTGCAAGAAGAAGGAGTGAACCACGGATAGAGTTTGCGTCAGTTTGGATGTTTCTTCGACTTCGATTTTCATGAGGGGTGCGTGATGAACTGGGAGGATCTCCCCGCTCCGGCGGAGCATGTGTCCTACAACGTCCATCATTCGAGCGAGGTGACCTACAAAGAGTACGGTCCCTTGCGGACGGCCTGCCTGACGGCGCTCGCTGACGCGTCCCACCCCGCAATCCCTGAAATCGACCACTGCTTCGGCTATTACCGGGATGAGGCGATCGCGTGGCGGTGGCTACCCGATGACCGGACGTTGACCCTGGAGCTTTCGACGCCCGAGTATCTGACCGCAACGCTTGTTGAGAAATTGACCGAGATCCTGCGGTCGACTGCCCCACAGTGGCGAATAGTGATCAACCCGCCCTGGTTCCTTGCTATCCCTGACTCACCGGATTATGATCCGTTTCGGCATGTCATCGCGGTCTATCCGGCCGGCGTGAAGATTGATGCGCGCCGCGAGCGTTTGACTGCCGAGCAAGCCGTAGGCGAGTGGCAACGGACGTTTCTGAAGGCTTCGGACAATTTTCACAAAATCTATCGGCAGGAGTTCAAGGCATGCGATCAGCGGCTCCGTGAGTCGGGGAAATCTGCAACCATCGAAACTCCCTTGATCCTCGGGGTCTTTGAGTCGTTTCTCTGGGGCGAGGTGGTGCAAAGGGTCTGGTATGTTCACCGCCCGTTGAACACAAAAGATGGCCCATGGCTGCACGGGGTCATCGGAGGTGGCATGTCTATCTCGCGATCAGGGCTATGTCGAGTTGAGGAGTACGGATTTGAAGTGGACGACGATCTTAAGACTAGACGTGCGTGGGATGAATTTGGTTCCCACTATGCAGCCCACCCGGGATCTGTTTCCGTCCATCAGTTTCGCGCGGTACCAGAACCAACGCTTGTCTTCCGCTCCCCAATCCACGGTTTGCCGAGCGACCGCGTTAAACTTCCACTCAATCATCCGCCATTGATCCGGGTCCCAATCCCCGCTGACCAGATCAAGCGTCATCGTTGAGCTTCCGCTGCGAGTGCAAGGGGCTGCTTTTGTCAAATGGAGAAGCTGACTTGGCCACACACTGGTAGACAGGCCAACTGGGCTACGAGTTGCGTTTCATGATGGGTGCGGGGAGCGATGCGATTGCGTGGCATCATGGCTCGGGGGTTAAGGCGCGGAGGTCGCGGTGGATGCGGCGACGGATGGCGAGTTCATCGTCTTCGAGCCAGCGGCGGGCGAGTTCATCCAGGGTGAAGGCCTCGCCGGCCAGGGCCAGCACGGCGGCCTCGACAATTTGAATTTGCAACACCGAAAAGTGTGACATCGAGGTCAGCGAGTCGTTCAACGGGGCCAGCTCGTCAAACACTTCGCAAACGCGGGCGGCCGACTCGTCCAGTGGCAACTTGCCCAGGGCGGTGAGGTAATCGCAGGCCAGTTGGGCGTGCCCGTGGTGGTCGACCGGCGGGCCCCAGTAGTCGGCCAGGACCGCGCGGGCTTCGTCCAGAATTGGCCGAGCCGAGTCGGCATGATCCAACATGAGCCAACCCGTGGCCACGGCGACCAGCAGGCTCAATCGCACCGTCGACGGGGCCAGCTCGTGTGGCAATTGCCGGACCCGCACGGCCACCTCGTTTAACAGCCCCGCCAGTTCGTCCCGCCGTCCCACACGCATCAGGCCAGCGATCACCTGACGCATCCAGGAGAGCAACCGCGGCAGGTCGTCGGCTGAAAGCGAATCGGCAAGCTGACGGCGACTCAGAGGCAACAGCGCCTCCAGGGCCTGGGTCTGATCAAACTGGCTGGCCACCAGCACGCCCCATTCTAACAACGACCACCGATAGCCCCGGGGGGCGATGTTCACCATCGCCGGCAATTCCTGCAACAGGGCCGAGGCAAACGCCGAACCCAAACGCGGCGCAGCCTGCAAGGCGTGCAGCAAAATCAACGCGCGATCTTCGAGCGGCAGGTCGCCGGTGGCCTCAGGGGCGGCGAGTTGTTCAAAGGTGTTCACAACCACGCCTGGGTCGGCCTCGTCCTGCAAGGCGTGCAAACGTTGAATTAAGGTCTCGCCGGGACTGCTGGTTTGTAGGTGATAGCCATACGCATCGACCGAGGCATAAGGTTCAATCATCCGCGAGGCCATCCGCAGACGCCCGACCAGATAGAGCAGGTCGTTACGCTGTTGAGTTCGCCAGGTGTTTAAGGTGGCAAACAACGTCTCGGGCAGGCGATCGGTCGCCGTCCCGCCAGCGCGGGCCTGTTGCATGCGGGCTTGATAGGCCGCCAGAATCCAACGCCGGATTTCGGGTTGGGGCGGCGGAAATCCTTCGGGGCTGGCGGCTGGTGGTGCATTCAATACGGCCTCGGCCTGGTGGACCAATTGATCGGCCGCATCGCTGACACCCAACCGGGCCCAACCCACCGCCAGAATCAATTGAGTGATCGCGGGCGTGTCGGGCCCCAATCCGTGATAGGCCTGATCGGCATTCAGATCCGCGCGGCAGCGGGCCAGCCAATCGGCCACCCGGCCCACGAGCTGTTCGTACACCGGCCGCACACGGGACAGTCGCTGACTGCGGTCGCGATCGCCCGACCACACCAACCGCGGAAGCTCGCGATCCGGCGGAAGGCCCTCACGATACAAACGGAAGATGGCGCGATCGCGGGCGTGGGCCAAAGCCAGGGCATCGCCTCCGCTGAGCCGAGCCACCGACCACCACGCCAGCCACATCGCCCGGAGTGGCAATTGGTGTTCGTGGGCCTGCAAGACGCGTTGCAGCTTGCCCAGGCGATGGGCCAAGCCCGGCGGTGGTCCTTCGACGGCCCAGACCAACATCTGCGCGGCCAGGCGACGGACGGCGATCGCCAGGGGCGCGGGATCCGCCAACCGCTGGTCGAGGGCCTCCAGCGACAAGCCGCCAGGCTCGGCCTCGGGCGACTCGGCCCGTAGCCAGCCGTGGGCGACTTGCGGCGAGGGCTCGTCCTGGAGCCACGCGGCGTGGAGCCAACAGCGGGCGGCTTCGGCCCAGTCGTGCCAACGGGCGTACTCTTCGGCAAGCTGTTGCCAAAGTTGGCCGCGTTCGGTGGAAGTCGCCGTGTCGGGCAAAGCCAGCAAGGCGGCTTCCAGCTCGGTCAGGCGTTGCCGATCGGGCGAAGCCGGCGACTCCGACGGCGTGGCCTGCGGGAGCGGGTTGGCCGGTTGGGCTGGCTTGGGCGCTGGCGGCTGTTTCGCGCGGGCCGCGGCTTCGGGCTGGGGCGACGCTTCGGCCTTGGTTGGGCCAGGCGGCTTGGTGGCCGCGGGTTTCGGCGGGGGCTCGCGATCGGCCGAGTGCAGTCCCCGATAGCCGGGCAAGTCGAGTTCGTGGCTCTCGACCCAGGCTTGCAGGGTCTCGGCATCGCGGTCCATCACGTACCGCACCCAATCCGACAGCGGGCGGAAGGCCGATTCCGGCAGGCTCCTGGCGATGAATTCACCGTTGCCGTGCGGGGCCAGCCACACCAGCCGCTCGGGGTCGGGAGCCAGCACCTGCACTAAGGTCTCGCGACGCAGCGGGGGATGAAGCCGGCAACCGACGGGAACAAACAAGTTGGGAATATGCTGATAGGGCCGATAGCCCACGGCCGCCAGCGGCAGCACCGGGGGGCTTCGCGGCGAGGGCCGGGTCCGCAGGATGATGGTTGCCGCATCGCTGGCCTGGCTGGGCGGTTGGGCCACGGCAAAGGCCAGCCGCTCGACCAGCGGTTGCTCGACTTCGGCCACCAGCCGCTCAAGGTCCGATTGACCCGATTCGGCCAAGACCCACAGTTCGGCGGCTTCGGGGGCATCGGCCGGCACCAGCGAGAGCGACACCCGGAGCGGAGCCACTACGGGTTGGGTCCGCCACGGCTGGGGCGGTGCGGCGAGTTCCACTTGCAACGAGTCGCCCAGATCCTGGAAGCCGGCGTCGTCCAGCCATTGCCAGGTGTGCGGTGCCCGGAGCAACAGGCATTGGCCTTCGGGCAGGCGGAGCCGGTCTTCCAGCGGGTGGCGGAACCCCCATTCCACCCACAGCCCGGATCGCCGCTCGATGTAGGCCACCGGCCAGGCCGACTCGCGCGGGCGGTCGATCGCCCGCAACAGCGAGAAGTACGGCGGACCAATCACCCGCAGCAAGCCGCCAGGCGGGGCCTCGGGCGATTCGCTTGGGCCGGCCAGCACGCGGTAGCTTTGGCGAAGGTTGCCCAAGCGGAGCATCTCGAGCATCAGCCCGGCCAGTTCATCGGCCCGTTCCAACTGAATCAGCACCGGCCGATCGGCGGCTTGCTGGGCGGAAGGCGGCTCGACCGGTTCCAGCGGAAGCACCTGGAGCCAGCCGTGCGGGCGGGGTTCCAGATCGGCGGCCGATCGGCGTTGACGGGCCAAGCCCATCTGTTGCCATTGCCGAACTGCCGCCCGGGGCAGGGCGTCGGCATCGACGATGATGCCGCCATCGGCCGTGGTCCGGCTGGCGGTGGCGGTGGACAACAGCTCGTCGGGGACCACGCCCAAGGTCAGGGCCAGCCGCAGACTGTCGCGATTGGCGAACTCGAGCTTCATGCGGGCGGTGCCTGGTGCGAGCCCCGGGGGTCAGCCGCCGAAGGGGATCACTTGAGGTGATACTTCCGCATCGCTCCCAGGGCGGCCAAGGCGGGTTTGGGGCGTCCCTCGGCGCTGAACACGCCGCCATGCGGGAAGGGATGCTCCTCGGCATCCGAAAGCTGATTCCAAAACACGCCGTAGACGGTCCGCTTGGCCAGAATCAGTGGCAGATTGCGTTCAATCCAGTTCCGTTGAGCCGCCGGAGTCCAGCCCTCGGGCGAGCCCTTGGGCACCGGTCGCCCGCGCTCAAAGGCCAAGGGGTCGTCCTCGTCGGAGGTGGGAAACGTCAGCGACAGGTACAGGGGCAGCCCCAGATAGCTCCACAGATCCAGCAGCCGGTTGACTTCCAACGTATCACGGAGCGGGCTTCCGCCGGGCATGTAGCCCACGTTGACTTCCAGATTGACGCCGGCCAGGCCCAGTTCGGCCCGGGCCAAAGCGTCGGCAAAGTAAATGGGCGAAAGATCCCAATCGCCGCTGGTCATGTACTCGGCCCAGGGGCGATCGACCCGAATCAGGCACTGGGCCTCGGGGTCGACCTGGCGGGTGGCCTCGATGGCTCGCACGGTGAGCCGCAATCGCTGCTCTTCGGTCAAGGGCAGGCCCGTGCCGGTGTTGGTGCAGGCCGTACACTCCCACAGATGAATCCGCCCCCGGTAGCGGCCGACGGTTTGCTCGACGAAATCGCAGACAAAGCTCACCAGCGTGGCGAAGTCGTCTTCCCAGAAACTCAGCCACTCGGGCAAGGTGGATTTGTCCAGCCGCAGCAAGGGCCCGCCGACGGCGGTCAGACCGTTGCTCTGGCACCATTCCACCTGATGATCGGAAAGCGACCAGTCGTACTGGCCCTCGCGGCCCTCGATGTGCTTCCAAGTCAGGGGCACGACACCACAATTGAAGGCCGACAGAAATTGCCGGGCCATTTTCTCGTCCAGGGTGGAGGGCCCCAGCGAGGCTCCCAGCAAGGTGCTGAGCTTGGGATCGGTGCGATGACGGGCGCTCAGCGCCTGATCGGCGTAGCTGCTGGTCAACAGGGCCACGGCATCCAGGGCGACCCGCAGGCTTTCCATGGCCGCGGGGGCAGCGGTCTCGGGGTCGTGCTGATGGGTGGCCGCGCGGGCAAAATGCCGGGTGGCCTCGCGGACCAACTCCTGCAACCGCTCGGGCACGTTCAGCCCGATGCCCGTCCATTCGGCAATCTGGTTGCGAACCTGATTCAGCTTGCCTCGGGCCAGTTCCACCTCAAGCAAATACGGCCGCTCGCGCTCCCGCAAGGTGGCCGTGCCGAGCATCAACTCGCCAAAACCCTCGACTTCCCAGGGCAGATAGAATGTGCCACTATCCTCGACACGTCGTTCGAGGATCAGCAACTCGTTGGTCCACAGGGCCTGACTCGGCCACGGGACACGATCGTGCCCGCAGAGATAGGCCCGGTTCGCCCGCTCCTGCGACATCTGGTTCGTGTCGTGGACGAGAAACCGCATCAGGCCCATGATGTTTACATCTCCGGAATCGAACCGCCCCATGCGTCGCTAAGAGAGGCTCCCCCTACCGAGGGCCCGGCAACCGAGAGTCATGGTCGGTCCGACGAGTCTAGCCGAGGGCACTAAAGGGTTCAACTGTCGAAGGTTCGGTAAGCGCTCCCCCAAAGAACCGCCCGAATCGGCGGATGTTGGGTCGTCGGGCGGGCGGCCACACCGACCCGCGTCGCCCAAAACGGGGCTTCGCCTCGCCGCCTGCCCCCCACAATTCGACCGGAAATCTCGCAACCGCCGACCGCCCGACTCGCATCACCAACCTGGTCGCCTGGCCACCCAAGCCGGCCTCGGGGTGTGCCTTCCGGGCCGGTGAGAAAAAGCCGCGAACCTTCGCCCCGCGTTCGGCCTGTCTCGTTTCCTCATGACAGCACGACCTCGCCAGGTGTCCCATGCCCGATGAACCCCACATCCGCGAACTCTCCGCCGACGAGCTGCCGCGGATGCTGCCACTGATTGAGACCCTCAACCCCGCGGTCTCGCCCCAGGTCCTCCGCCAACGCCTGGCCGAGATGCTCGCCAGCCACTATCGGGTGTTCGGCCTTGAACTCGACGGCCAGCTTGTCGGATTGTGCGGGGCCTGGCTGACCACCCGCCTGTACAGTGGCCGGCAGGTCGAGCTGGACAACGTGATCATTCAAGCCGAGCTTCGGGGCCGCGGCCTGGGAACCGCCCTGGTCGAGCACGTCGAAGGCTGGGCCCGCCAGCAGGGCTGCGAGTCGGTGGAACTCAACACCTATGTCACCAATCCGCTGAGCCACAAATTCTACTTCCAAGCCGGGTACACCATCCTGGGCTATCACTTCCAAAAGCCGCTGCACGATTCCTGACCATTCGTTCACGACCCTGCCCAGGGCTCGACGGTGATGCCGGTGGGCGAAAACGTGAACTGCTGCACCAGCTCGATCGGCTGTCCCAGGTCAAGCAGGTGGAACCGTCGATGGCCAAAACAAAGGGGCACCGCCACGCCGTCGATCTCGTGAAACACATGCAAACGCACCAGCGTGGGCCCCAAGGTCGAGTGCGTGGGGTCGGTCTCTTCCCAGGTGACCACCAGCCGCACGACCCCGCCCCCAAAGTCTTTGTCCAGCGCGAACTGGCGACACACCGCACCGGGACTGGTCGCGCTGGCCAGCGTCGGCTGGACTCGGGGCAGAATGTGCGTGCCCCGAAGATCGACGCCCAAGCACGGCTGATCCTCGTCGACCACCTCCAACCGCACGGCATCAAACTCCAACGGCGGCCAGGGACAATTGGCACACAACGGGCACAGCTCTTCGGCGGTCACATCGTACAACCGACCCAAGGCGTACTCGTCGAACTCGGCCGTTCCGGCGACATCGCCCGCCACCAGGCCAAAGCTGCCGGTGCTGGCCACTTCGAAAGCCACTCCCAACCGCTTGACGCCATTCAACCAGACCGTCACCCGAGCCGTATTCAGGGCCGAGCGATCGACGCACACCAACAGCTCGTGCGGCGTATCGAGCGGTGTATCCAGACCTGTATGCGTGAGGGATCCCAGACTGCTGCCGTCGCCCAACGTGACGGCACCTCCGCCACTGGCCGACGACAGCTTGACCAGGCACCGCACCGAGGCGTCAAACAGATGCAAACCCATCTCATCGC
>JBJHDE010000134.1:0-654 GCA_050486385.1 Planctomycetales bacterium
CACCTGGACCCGCATGGTCTATGCCGATTCGAATCGCCCGATCGCCCCGATCGACGATCCTTACCAGATGTTCCAGAAGCTCTACGGCGAAGTGAAGGACCAGGAGAGCCTGGCCAGCATTCTGGACGACTTGCAGGAAGACCTGGCCACCATCCGCGGGCGGATCAGTCAGGAGGATCGGCAGCTCATCGACGAGCACACGACCTTCGTTCGCGAGATGGAGCAGGAACTCCGCCACGCCCAGCACGAAGAGGCCATGGGCCACGCCGTGCCCGAACTGGAACCGGGCGTGAAGACCGAAAACGACAACATGCCGCGGATCAGCCGCATGCAGATTGACCTGCTGGTCAACAGCTTTGCGGCCGACTTCAACCGCATTGCCACCTTGCAGTTCACCAACAGCGTGGGCAACGCCCGGATGCGGTGGCTGGATGTGGAAGAAGGCCATCACGAGTTGTCGCACAAGCCCGACAACGACGAGGCCAGCCAGGACAAACTGACCCGCATCAACCATTGGTACTGCGAGCAGTTGGCCTACCTCTGCCAGCGGCTGGCCGAGACCCCCGAGCCCGGCGGCGAGGGCTCGCTGCTGGACAACACGTTGATTGTGTGGACCAACGAGCTGGGCAAGGGCAACAGCCACACGCTGGACAA
>JBJHDE010000134.1:664-10513 GCA_050486385.1 Planctomycetales bacterium
AACCTGTTGCGTCACCGCAAGCTCGATATCGACCTGCTGATGGTGGTTGCCGCACTCGCAGCCGCTGCGGTCGATGAAATGCGCGACGGCGCGATCCTGCTCGTCCTGTTCAGCGTCGCGGGCGCTCTTCAGGACTACGCCATGGGCCGCGCACTCAAGTTGCCCAAGGTGCCTCACAACCGCTTCCTGATGAGCCTGGCCCACGGCTTTGGCCACCACCTCACCGAGTTCGGCAATCCCGACTTCTGCGGCGGCGGCCCCCTGACCGGCCTGTCCTGATCGGAACGTCTTGATCGCCCGGCGGTCGCCGAATCGGCCCGCCGAAGCGCTTCGCTGGACCCACCGCACGCCCGAGCCTGACTGGGAGTTTTCCCGGTGGCCTCGGGCGTGTGTCTGCGCCCACCGCTGGTGTCTTGCACACGGCGACGGGTTTGCCACAATGTGGGCCGTTCGTTCGCCGAGGACCCGAGAGATTCGACTACCAGGGAGAGATCGATGGCACGTTTGGTGACGCTGTTCACGGGCCAATGGGCCGACTTGCCGGTGGACTCCATGTGCCAGAAGGCCAAGCAGTTTGGCTACGACGGCCTGGAACTGGCTTGCTGGGGCGACCACTTCGACGTGCAAGCGGCCACCCAGGATCCCGGCTACTGCGACGCCAAGCGGGAGTTGCTGGACCGTCACGGCCTGCGGTGCGAGGCGATCAGCACGCACCTGGCCGGTCAGGCGGTGTGCGACCTGATCGACCAGCGGCACCAAGGCATTCTGCCCGGCCATGTCTGGGGCGATGGCGATCCCGAAGGCGTGCGGACCCGCGCGGCCGAGGAGGTCAAGAACACCGCCCGGATTGCCCAGAAGTTTGGCGTGGGCGTGGTCAACGGCTTCACGGGCAGCAGCATCTGGCACCTGATTTACGATTTTCCGCCGACGCCGCGCGAGATGATCGACGCCGGGTATCAGGATTTCGCGGATCGTTGGAATCCGATTCTCGATGTGTTTGGCGAATGCGGCGTGCGTTTTGCTCTTGAAGTGCATCCCGGCGAGATCGCCTTCGACCTGTACAGCGCCCAACGGGCGCTGGAGGCCCTGGGGCATCGCGAAGAGTTTGGCTTCAACTTCGATCCCAGCCACCTCATCTGGCAGGGTGTCGATCCGGTCGAGTTCATCCGGGCGTTTCCGAATCGGATTTATCACGTGCATATCAAGGATGCCATCCGCACGCTCAACGGCCGCAGCGGCATTCTGGCCAGCCACCTGCGGTTTGGCGATTCGCGGCGGGGTTGGGATTTCCGCTCGCCCGGCCGTGGCGAGGTGAACTTCGAAGAGATCATCCGCGCCCTGAACGAGATCAATTACCAAGGCCCGCTGAGCGTGGAATGGGAAGACAGCGGCATGGACCGCGAGCACGGGGCGACCGAGGCCGCCGAATTCGTCAAGAAGATCGACTTCCAGCCCAGCAACCTGGCCTTCGACGCCGCCTTCTCCGAGGGCTGATCGGGCCTCGAGTTGACAACACGTGATTGGTTCGTGTCATCGGTGCTTCCGGTTCCGTCGTCGTTCTTGATCGCTGGACGAGTTGGGGAACGGCACGGGTGACACGAATCTGGCTCGGAGTGTTGTGCGGGAATGAGAGAAGGGTTTGCCGAAGAGAGGAAGCTCACGCGGAGACGCGGAGCCGCGGAGGAGGAGATCCGGGCATTTGTGGCACTGGTGGCTTGTCCACCAGTGTTTGATAACGCCTGAGTTTTGTTCGACTGATGCCCGCGAAATTCCTTGAATAGTGGCAACTTCGGCGGCACTCTCCGTCTTGGTCACACACTGGTGGACAAGCCACCAGTGCCACGAATCATTCACGATGTCTTGCACAAGAATAAATAAGTCAGGCAACCATCAAAAGCCTGGACCGTTCATCAGCAAGACCGTGCCTGAGTCCTCCGTGTCTCCGTGCCTCCGTGTGAGCCAAAAACCCGGCATAAATATCATGCTGCCTTGACGACTCTCTTCACACGTTCGCTCAACAACCCCAGGTGACACGATGACACGGCGGCTTCCCATGCGACGCGGAACCCTTTGGCAATCCGTGGCCCTGGCGGCCCTGATGATGTTGGGCTCGGCCTTGTCGGTGGGCACGGCCTGGGGCGAAGAGGCCGCCCGGCCGAATGTGCTGCTGATTGTCTCGGACGATCTCAACAACGACCTGGGCTGTTATGGCCATCCGCTGGTCAAGAGCCCGCATATCGACCGCCTGGCAGCTCAGGGGACGCGGTTCGATCGGGCCTACTGTCAGTACTCGGTGTGCAATCCCAGTCGCTCGTCGTTTATGACCGGGGTCTATCCCGATCAGACCGGCGTCCTGAGCAACGCGGGCAACTTTCGGAAGCGGCTGCCCGACTTTCCAACGATGCCGCAACACTTCAGCAACCAGGGTTACTTTGTCGCGCGGGTCGGCAAGATTTATCACTACGGCGTGCCCAATCAGATTGGCACCAACGGCGCCGATGACGACGCAAGCTGGCAGGTCCGCATCAATCCCCGGGGCATCGATCGCGAGGTTCACGACCAGATTCACACACTGCAACCCGGGCAGTTTGGCGGCACGCTGAGCTGGCTGGCCCTGCCCAACGACGCCGGCGAACACACCGACGAGATCGGGGCCAGCGAGGCCATCAAGCTGCTGAAACAACACCATCCCAACAAGACCGGCAAGCCGTTCTTTCTGGCGATGGGCTTTTACCGGCCCCACACGCCGTATGTCGCCCCGCAGAAGTACTTCGACCTGTACGATCGCGCGGCGATTCAACCGGTCATGGAGCAACCTGGCGAACGGGACGATATTCCCCGGGCGGCCCTGCCTGATCGCCCCCATCAACGTGAGCTGACCGTCGAGAAGCGTCGCGAGATCATTCAGGCCTACTATGCGTCCATCTCGCTGATGGATGCCCAGGTGGGTCGGCTGTTGGACGCCCTGAAGCAGTTGGAGCTGGATGACAACACGATCGTGATCTTTACATCCGACCACGGTTACCATCTGGGGCGACACGGGCTGTGGCAAAAGAGCGATCTGTTTGAAGATGCCTGCCGGGTGCCGTTGATTGTTTACGATCCCCGCCGCACATCGCATCCCCCACGGACCGCCGCGCTGGCCGAACTGGTCGACCTGTACCGCACCTTGGCCGATTTGTGTGGGCTGTCCGAGCCGACGCACCCGCTGGGCACGAGCCTGCGGGCGGTACTGGACGACCCGACCAGCGAACTCCGCGATGCGGCGTTCACCACGACCCTCAGCCGCACGGTCCGCGGTTGCCAGGGCTACTCGATCCGTACCGGCCGCTATCGCTACACCGAGTGGAACAGCGGCGAGCACGGGGTCGAGTTGTACGACTACGACGAGGATCCCGAAGAGCGGGTCAATCGGGCCACCAGCGAGGACCACGCCGCGATCCGGGCCGAACTCAAGCAGCGGCTTGAGCGGGCGATCGCCCACGGCACTCAACCCGTGGGCCGCTAGAACCGGTGGGCCGCTAGTCCGAGGCCTGGGCGCTGAGCGGCTGGAACCGCGCCTGATTCCGCCCCGCCCGCTTGGCGGCCAGCAGGGCCGAGTCGGCCGCGGCGTAGATGGCCTGCAGCCCGACGTCGACGCCGGGCGTCCAGCAGGTGAACCCGGCCGAAAGCGTCAATTCCGGTCCGGCCGCCTGCCGCAGCCGTTCGACCACGGCCGGGGCATCCTGGACCTCGAGCCCGACCAGCAGGGCCGCGAACTCGTCACCCCCGAGTCGCGCCGGGGCGTCCGACTCGCGGAGCCGCGTCTTGAGCCCCTGGGCCAGTCGCTTGAGCGCCGCATCGCCGGCCAAATGCCCCCGAGTATCGTTGAACGGCTTGAAGCCGTCGAGGTCCAACAGCACCAGACAAAACGGTGTCGGCCCGGCCAGCAAGTCGTTCAGCCGCCGTTGCCAGCTTCGGCGATTGGGCAGCCCCGTCAGCGGATCCCGCTGGGCCTGGCGCACCCAATGCCGCTGACTCCGCCGTTGGCGGGCCCACGCCCGACGGGCGCAAATCGCTTTTACGGCCAGCCGGCAAGCCAGTCGCACGGCCTCGGGCGGGGTCGCGACGGGCAGTTCGCCGAGGGGGCGTTCGCCCCGGGGGCCGACTTCCAGCAGCCGCACATCGCCGTCGGGTGTGGTGTCCAGGGCCAGGACGACCCGCCGCTGGCCATCCGGCGGCGGGGGGTCGGTCGCCAGGGCCTGGTCGAGCCACGCGCGGACTTCGGGCCGTTGGACGCGGTTCTCGACTCGGCCAGCAAGCGGGTCCATCGGCACACGGGGCAAGGGGAGGGGCAATGCGGCCCCGAAGCGTCGCGTTCCGGGGAATCGTAGCCTGTTGCCCGCGAATTGTTCCCAGAAATTCCGGCGGCCGCTAGAATCACCGCCAACGGCCGCCCGACTTCCTCACGCCCGAGCTCAGCATGGACCAGGAACTTCACTCCCAACTCGACCGGCTGGCCCAGGGTTGGCGTCGGAACGATTTGCTGGGGCTCGAAGACCTGACGGCCGACGAACTGACCACGTTGTTGGACGCGACCGGCTTGCTCAAGCAGGCGACCGATGGCTGCCGCAAGAAGCTGTCGCTGTTGACGGGCCGCACGACGGCGAATCTGTTCTTCGAGAACAGCACCCGCACCAAGAACAGCTTTGCCCTGGCGGCCCGGCGACTGGGGGCCGATACGGTGGACTTCACGGCCAGCGGCAGCAGCCTGTCGAAGGGCGAAACCCTGATCGACACGGCCAAGACCATCGCCGCGATGGGGACCGACTGCATGGTCGTACGGCACCGCACGCCGGGGGCGGCCCACTTGCTGAGCCAGACGCTCGACTGTTCGATCATCAATGCTGGCGACGGGCCGCACGAGCATCCGACCCAGGGGCTGCTGGATATCTTTACCGTCCGCGAACGCTTGGGGCGGATCGCGGGGCTGACCGTGGCCCTGGTGGGCGACATCGCTCACAGCCGAACCGCCCGCAGCAACATTTGGGGGCTGACGCGTTTGGGGGCCAAGGTGCTGCTGTGCGGCCCCAGCACGCTGGTCAGCCGACGCTGGGAGGAACTCGGCCTGGGCATCGAGGTCCATCACGATCTGGACTCGATCCTGCCGCGGTGCGACGTGCTGAATCTGCTGCGAATCCAGTTCGAGCGACAGGCCACGCGGCCCTTTCCGTCGATTCACGAGTACGCCCTGCTGTACGCGATGAACAGCCGGCGGCTGGCGATGGCCAAGGACGAGATCCTGATTCTCGCCCCGGGGCCGATCAATCGCGGCGTCGAGGTCACCGCCGACGTGGCCGACGGGCCGCATTCGCTGATCGTCAACCAGGTGACCAACGGCGTGGCCGTGCGGATGGCCGTGCTGGCCCTGCT
Source organism: Planctomycetales bacterium (assembly GCA_050486385.1). Lineage (GTDB taxonomy): Bacteria > Planctomycetota > Planctomycetia > Pirellulales > Pb10988 > JBJHDE01. The sequence goes on from JBJHDE010000134.1 coordinate 6,077, forward strand.
GGGCCACCCGCACCTGGCCGCCTGAAAAAGTTTACGAACAGGCCAAGAGGCACTAGGAAACACAGGACGGCAAACACGTTGAACCGCGAAGACGCCGTGAACGCGAAGATGTCGTACACCCACCTTCGCGCTCTTCGCGTTTTGGCGGTCACCGCTCCCTGCAATCGTTGGGGAACTGGACTGGTAGCATCGAAACTCATCGCAGCGTCACGCGGAAAGCGGTAGGCATTCCGGAACGTGTCAGCTCACGCGGAGACCCGGAGGAACAGAGCTGTAAATGGCGAGAGCCCCAGTTCCGGCGGGGCTGTTGGTCAGAGCCCGAACTTCTGATCCGTTGCCTGCTTCCTACAAAGGTTCGGGCACGGCACTGCTGGCACGGAACAGGACGTCGACGTGTTGCGCAGGAATCAACACGTTACGCAACCATCGAAACGAGCCTGGCCTGGATCGTCAACAGTTCCGCGCCCGCGTTTCCGCGCCTCCGCGTGAACTCAAAAACCCGAGCATGTGGCGTGTGTTGCCTTCGGCCGCTTGGCGCACAAGTCGTCGAAAGACACTGCCGACACGAGTATCGTTCGAAGTGTTGCGCAGGGATCAGTAGCGACCTGAGCGGGCCGGGCAAATAGATCGATTCCGGCTAGTCTTAACGTGTCCCGGTGCCGGCGGGTTGGGGCTGGGGGGCTGGGGCGGTGGAAGCGGGCGATGCCTGCGAGGTTGGGGATTCGGCGGGCGAAGCCTCGGCCGACGGGGCCGGACGGGGCGAGTGGTCCGCGGGAGCCTGGCTCCAGCGATTCAGATCGGCCAGCAACCAGCCGATCTCCAGGGCGTGCCGCTCGACGCGGCTTTGCAGCAGGCTGTGGGCGGCGAGTGTGGGCAGAGCCACGATCAGCCCGGCCACCGTGGTCAAGAGCGCCGACCAGATGCCCTCGGCCAGGTCGGTGGGCTGGACCTGCCCGCCGTTGAGTTCAATCGCGTGGAACGCGCCAATCAGCCCCGTGACCGTGCCCAGCAGGCCGATCATCGGGGCCAGGTGCCCGATGATGCTCAGCCAGATCAAGCGGCCTTCCAGGCGGCTCAGTCGTTGGCTCGCCTCGCAGGCCAGCAGCTCTTCGCGGGCCCCGGGCGAGGTCGCGCGGTGCCGCATGTAGCTTTCGGCCAGCCGTGCCGCCGGCAGCCGACTTCGCCGGGCCACGGCCAGGGCCGCCGACCAGTCGCCACGGCGGACCGGGCCTTCCAACTCGCGGTTCAAACGGCGGAAGCTGCCCGAGGTCAAGGCGATGACCAGCAGGCGATCCAGCACCACGGCCAAGGCCAACACGCTGGCCGCCAGCAAGGGCCACATCAGCGGCCCGCCCTTGGAAAACAACTCGGTCGGGTGCAATTCCCACATGGGGTCTGCCCTCCTCGAAATGAGCGATATCCCGCGGCGAACCCTCCGCCGGCAGGTCGCCCCGACGCACGCGGATCAACTTGGTGAGAGGCAAGCCAACCTGGTGCGCACGCCGGGGCGTTCAAGTGCGTTCGATACTCCGGCCCCGAGGTATCGGGACGGATCGCGACCGCACGGTCCCAAGCCAAACACAGTGGGAAAACTCAGCCCGGGCCGGTCCACGAAGTCGGCGGACGCCTCCGCGCGGGGCCACGCCCCGACAGCCCGTTGATGGGCTCAACAGGCGGCTCGTGGCGGAAGGCACCGGGCGCGCGGTGGACCGCAACGCGGAATTCAGGCCCTAGGGGTCAAGCCACCGACGGACGAGGCGGCGGCAAGGGAGGAGGCTCGCACCAGATGACCCACCGGGGCGGAATTCGACCCGGCGGATCGTGGGGCTCGGGGCCCGCTGGCACCGGCAGGGGCAGGGGCAACACGGCGGGAAACTCGGCCATCCAGCTCGCCCCGCCCTGACACCGCAGGGCCTCGGCCAGCAGGACCCAACCGCCACCGGCCGCCGGCGGCTCGTCGGTGGCGGAGGGGGCGGTCTCGGTCGCGTCATCCGGCGGCGTGCTGGACTCCGCTGGCGTGCTGGACTCCGCTGGCGTGCTGGACTCCGCTGGCGGTTCCTCATCGGCCGGACAGCAGTTGACAACCGCCTCGCTGGCAGCCGGCGCGGCCGCCGCCTCGGCGAGCCGCTGGCAGGGCGATCCGGCCCCCTTCAGGCCTTGGGCGCGGGCCCAGGCCAACCGCTCGGCCGGCGAGAAACAGCAGCAACTTTCCCAACACTGTTGGGCGGCCAGACAACCGCATTGGCGATGCTGGCAAGGAAAGGGGGCCGAGAGGTCTTTCTCGACGGCCTGGCTCACCGGCCGGGACACCGGCAGCGGGATCCCCGCGCAGACCAGGACGTAAACGACGAGCACACCGGCTCGTAGCCACCATCCGCTTCGTCGGAACCAAGACCGATCGCGTTGCATGGAGCCGCGGTCGCGAGGGAAATTGTCGGTCGCGGGCTCGCCTCTCACGCTGGGGAGAATACTCCAAGCGTTCTGGTCTGGCAAGCTGTTGCGCTTGCTTCGCGCCGGACCGATCGCGCACAATAGGTCGAGGGGGCCGCCCACCCAAAGCATGCCTCCCAGCCGAATCGCACCCCCCACCTGGAGCCGTCCACCCCGGCTCGCCTCCGGAAGGGCAGACCATGGCCCGACGACGCAATCCCTACGAAGCGGCCTTCGAGGGCTACCTGCGGACCGCGGGCGTGCCCTACGTGGCCACCGACGAGGCCCGGCGGACGCTGGACGACGGCGAGTCGCTCAAGAGCCTGGACTTCATCGTCGCCCCGCCCGGCGGTCGGGGCCTGCTGGTCGACGTCAAAGGCCGCCGCTTTCCGACGGCCCGCCGGCGGGAGTACTGGAAGAATTGGTCCACGGCCGAGGACCTCTCGGCCCTGGCCCATTGGCAACGGCTGTTCGGCCCCGACTTCGACGCGGTGCTGGTGTTTGCCTACGACGTGATCGGCGACCGCGCCCCGCTGCCCCAGGAGGAGTTGTTCGCCTTCCGCGGTGGGTTGTACGGCTTCGTCGTGGTCGATCATCGCGACTACGCCGCAGCCAGCCGGACGATCTCGCCCCGCTGGCAAACCGTCGCGGTCGCCAGCAGCCGCTTTCGCCGGCTGGCCCGCCCCCTGAGCCGCGTGCTCGGCCAGCCCCAAGCCCCGCCGCGGCCCGCCACACTCAAGCCGGCCGGTTGAGAAATCGACCTTGAGCCAGGCCGCCCCAGAGGATAGGGTCCGCGATGGCTCGTTGCTGCGGCCCAGCCCAGCGGGACCGCCGGCCTACGGTGTCGGGCTCCGCTGGACCGGCCACCGTGTGCGCAAGCGTGCTGGACTAAACCACCGTCGGCGGTCGGCCCCCGCCGCCCCCCAACGAACCCCGGGGATGCTCGTCGTGGACTACCAGGTGCCGCGAACCTCGAAACTCTGCGCGTCCAGCGGTCAGGTGATCGCCCCGGGCGGGGCGTTTTACTCGGTCCTGCTGGCCGAAGGCGAACAGTTCCGCCGCCTGGACTTCGCGGCCGAGGTCTGGCAGGGACCGCCCGCAGGCGCCTTGGCCTGGTGGAAGACCCAACTGCCGGCCAGCAGTGGCGAGACCGCCAAGCGGCGGGCCCCCAACGAGGTGCTGTGGGAGCTGTTCTCGGCCCTGCGGCTCAGCGGACAACGGCCCGAAATGCTGTATGTGTTGACCCTGCTACTGTTGCGACGACGCATCCTGCGGGCCGAAGGCGAGGACCTGCAGCCCGACGAGCTGCTGGTCTACGCCCCGCGGGACGACGAGACCTACACGATTGCCGCCGTCCCCCTGTCCAGCAGACAGGCACACGATTTGCAGTCCGAGTTGGATGCCCTGTTGGGCACCGGCCCTGAAGGGCCTGCCACTCCCAACCCCTGAACGCCCGCGGGATCCATGCACCAGCCGCCCTGGCCCACCGCTGAACCCTCGCAGGACCGCGACCCTCGGCCGGGGTCCCCGTGCCGGTCGGCGGGGCAAGTACGGCGATTGGGGCGAGTACGGCGATTGGGGTCAGGCCGTTTGCTGTGGTGCGTGCTGGTGGGCCTGTTCGTGCTGAGCGGGGCCCGTTGCGTCGAGAGCATCAATCGGCCCCCGCTGCCGCCAGGGGCCAGCCTGGATGATGCGGTCGCGGTCATGCGGCGCTACTCCGAGCGGATCGAATCGATCGAGGCCCCCGACGCCCGGCTCAGCATCAAGCGGGGCCGCTTTCAGTTGCCGTCACTTCGCACCCAGGTGGCCATCGAGCGCCCGCGGAACCTGCGGCTGCTGGCCAGTTTCGTGGGGGCCGATCAGGTCGATCTGGGCAGCAACCCCGAGGTGTTCTGGTTCTGGGTGCGTTACAACTCGCCGCCGGGCGTGTACTACTGCCAGCACGAGGTCTTCGCCACCAGCCACCTGCGGCAGCAGCTTCCCGTCGACCTGGACTGGGTGCTGGAG
>JBJHDE010000135.1:0-10496 GCA_050486385.1 Planctomycetales bacterium
GGACTACATTCCGCCCGAGGGCCCGCGAGCACGCGCCCTGGGGCGAGGCAACCTGGCGATGCGGCGGTTGGTCGCTCTGTGGGAGATGCAGCGGTTCGAAATGCCGCAGAGTTTTGGCGAGGTGCTGCTTACCAACAACTTGCTGCCCTCGCGACCGGCCATGGCCGAGTCGTATCGGGCGCAGCTCCAGGCCGCTGGGGCGGATCCCGATGTGGGGCAGTTTCAATCGGCCGAGTGTCTGTACTTGATCATGACCGTGGGCCTGGGGTCCGATGGTCTGGGGCCGTCGGCCCTGGGAGATGGCTCCATTGGTGATGTCGACGATAACGGCTTGCCGGAGTTTTTGGACGGGTGGGGCCGCCCGCTACGGTTCTGGCGGTGGCCGTCGGGCTTTGTGTCCGATTTGCAGCCGTCCGGGGCCCTGCCGCAATACAACCAGAACCCTGTGCGGGGGCAGTTTGAGCAGGGAATGATTGCGGGGATTCCGACCATCCGGATGGAAATGAATCACGATCCGTTCAACCCCGTGGGCATTGTGCCATTCCCCGATGCACCGGCACCGCGGAACTTTGCGCTGATGCCGTTGATCGTCTCGGCGGGGGCCGACGGAGTGTTCAATCTCGAACCGGTCGCCAACAGTCAAGATCCCTTCGGTGTGGTCGGCGGCAGCGGCCTGCAATCCGGTGCGCTGCGATTGTTCGACAATCCGCCCACGCGGATGGGACAGCATCTCGATAACATCCACAGCCACATGTCGGGGATGCGCTGAGTCATGCGAATGCATCAATCACAACCGCGGGCGGGCGTCACGCTCATCGAGCTGCTGGTGGTCATCAGCATCATGCTGACGCTCACCGCCATCGCCCTGGCCACGCTGCCGACCAGCCGTTTTGAACGGCAAGTCCGCGAGGCCAGCCGCTCGGTGACGGCGCTCACCCAGGCGGCCCGCGACCTGGCGATCCGCACCGGACGCCCGCACGGGATTCTCATCGAGCGGCAGAGCGCCGCCGATAGCCAGACCGGTATGGTGATGGTCTCGCCAGAACTTGGGCATCGGGTGACGTTGGTGGCCCAGCCGCCGGCCTACCGGGGCGACTTCAGCGACTCGCGGGCGTTGGTGTTTTACAACCCCAACCTGAACGGCATTCAGTTGTTTCACCTGGGGCCGGTCGTCACGCAGAACGGCTTGCCCATGCCCCTGCAGCCGGGCGATTTTGGTTGGGCCAATCGCATTCGTCATGGCGACATCGTGCGTTTGCAAGGTGTGCCGTTCGAGTTCGTGCTCGTCTCGGGCGGGCAGCCCAACAACGACGGCACCCTGCGGGTGGAGCAACCACCGACCGAGCAAAATCCCTGGGTCCTGCGGCCACGAATCGCCAGTTTTCAACCTGGTGGCACCCAGGGCTCGTTGTGGATTCCCCTGGGGGTGCTCACCAGCTACGCCTACACTGTGGAGTTCGCGCCCGAACGGGTGCCGGGCCGCAGTGTCGAACTGCCCAACACCGTGGGCATCGACATGAACGGTAGCGGCCTGGGCATCAACGGCTTCGAGTTTGCCGGACTGACCGTCGGCCAGAACGAGGCCCAGACCACCCGCCAGGAGCGAGTGGGCAATCGGGCGAATATCGAGAATCACAATCCGATCGCGATTTTGTTCTCGCCCAGTGGCGAGATTCAACGGGTGATGCGGGCCGGGGGCGAGCAAGTCGGCACGCCCGGCGGGCCCTATCAAAGCGGGCGGTCGAGTCTGGCGATTCGCGGCGACGGCGGCGATGGGGTGCCGCATGCGGCGATCTACTTGCTGCTGGGCAAGCGCGAGCAGGTGGGCGTGGACTACCTGACGCCGATCGAGCCGCGGACCAATTGGAACGATGCCGAGTCGCTGTGGCTGGTGCTCAATCCGAAGACCGGTCGGGTCAAGACCAGCGAGAACATGGTGCCGGTGGATCTCGATCAACTGCCCAAGGGGCAGGCCCTGATAGTGGCCCGCTCCATGGCGTTTCAAACTCAAGGCCTGGGAGGGAATTGACCGATGAGTGCGAATTCCAGATCCCAGCCTGAAGAACTCCTCGCGGTGCCGATCCCGGACGGCCGGGGCCAAGAGGCGCGGCGGACAGGTCGCATGTGCTGGCCCGACCGAAAGCCCGCCAGGGTTTTCCCGCCACGTCTTCCGACCGCCCGGGGCGTGTCGCCGGTTTGCCACAACCGGCGGCACGCAGCGGCACACGGCTATTCTCGCCGGGGGCGTGGCTGGCAGTCAAGCCGGGCCGGCCTGAGTTTGACCGAAGTCCTGATGGCCACCTTCGTGGCGGTGGTGGGGCTGGTCAGCCTGGCGGCGATGCTGCCGGTGGGCATTTTCAAGATTACCGCGGCCAATCGGTTGGATTCGGCCTCCGCGGTGGGCCGCAATGCCTGGCGCGAGGTCGAACGCAGCAACCTGGCCCAGTTCCGCCGCACCGACATCACCCCGCTGGATTACCCGGCGTCGTTACTGTACGAGGGCAATGGCAACCCGGTGCCACTTGAAGACCCGCGGCTGCTGGGGGCTTACGTGATTGACCCCTTCGGCATGTCGGTGCCGGGGATGCGGGCGTTTCCCGATCATCCCACCAATGGGGCCCTGCGGCTGCCACGCTTCACCATTCGACGGTTGGGCGTCCGCAACAATGGCAACCCGATGCCGCTGGCGGCCCAGGCCCCGGATGACCCCACCGCGGCGGTCATGCGGAGCCTGTTCAGCAGCCGGCACGATGGGGTCTACGCCGAGCAGATCAACGTCGACACCGGCCGACGCGAACGGATGGTCGATCAGTCGGGCAGCTTCCAGAGCCATGGTCGCTACAGTTGGTTCATTACGGTCTCGCCCTCGTTGAGCAACCGGCTCGATCCGGTCACCGGCGGCTACGACCAGGACGCCATGGCCACGGTCTCGGTGGCCGTGTGCCACAACCGGCCGGCGCCGGCGGGCGGCGGCTATCTGGCCAACGAAGAGTTCGTGTTTGCCGTGGCGTTTGTCGCCCCGGCCGTGGGCCCGCAGCAGATGCTGATTCCTGCGATTCAGGGCGGCGATGTCGTCATCGGCTGGCAGGCTCCATCGGCTGAGGACTCCGTTCCCCGGCTGCACTCGGGCGATTGGATCATGCTGTACGCCGCGAGGAACGTGGCGATGCATCCCCAGTTTCAGAGTGTGCGGCCTGACGTCGCACAGACCGGAATCATCGAGGCCCGTTGGTACCGCATCGAGAGTCTGGGGGCCTTGCGGTCGGAGGGGACGAACCACTGGCGGATGGCGCGGCTGGTGGGGCCGGACTGGGATATTCCGCCCATGGCCCTCGGTGGTCAGCCGGCCGGCCACCCCGAGGCCATAGGGTATCTTCATGCGTCCAACTACCCGGGATCAGCGCTGACCCATTACACGGCGTTTGGCGCTGTGGTCAGCCGGGTGGCGGCGGTGTTCGACAAGACGATGCGGCTGCAACCGGAAGAAACGCGGTTGGGTGGCGGATTTTGAGGGATCGGCGTGGTCGTTGTCTCGCCCGGAGTCCGGGTCGGGCGACGGGTGACTTTTCGCAAGTATTTCAGGCCAGCGTTCGCAACACGTGAATTCGGCCTCGCTGTGGCGGCGGGCCCATGAAGGACGGCAATCGATGAAACGCACCTCCCTTCGTCCACGACGTGGTGTCGTACTGTTGGTCGTGCTGGGGCTGTTGGCCCTGTTTGGGCTGGTGATGGTCACCTTCATGATGACCAGCGAGCAGCACCAGATGGGCAGCGAGGCCCGCAGTGTGTCCGAGCGCTATGGCGATCCCCCACGGATCCACCTGCGACGCGCCCTGGAGCAGGTGCTCTCGGGCACCACGAATCCCGGGAGCGGGTTGCAGGTCGACTCGCTGCTGGAGGACATGTACGGCCCGCCGTCCATTTCCAGCGATCACCTGAACAATCGCGTGATCGGTGTCGACCAGGCACTCCGCAATCAGGGGCTGTTGCAGTTCTCGGTGACGGGGCCGCTTGCGCCTCCGGGCACGGGGTACCTGACCAGCTTCGCCAACGAACCAGGCTACTACAGCGGCCAGGTCCTGACGTTCATCAGTGGCCAGGCACGGGGCAAAAGCACACGCATTCTCAAGTACCGCGTACCCGATCGCTTCGGCCAGCAGGCGTTCTTCGTCTGCCACCCGTTCGACGGCATGCAGCACATCAACCCCGGCGATCGCTTCATCATCAATGGCCGGGCCTTCAGCGGCGTGGGCGTGGGGATGGATCCCGACAGCTACACCTCGAACGGTCTACTCAACTGGTCCTACGACAATCAGGCCGGCGCGGCCCTGGGCCTGATGCCGGTGCCCGACGTCTTGCAGGGGCTGCCGGTGGCCCTGCTGCCGAATCCTTCGACGCAGTTGTATCGCAACTACCTGACCTACGTGGAGACCGCCCGCATCGCCAATGGGCTGGCTCCGGCCTATCACCCCAACGAAGACTACGACGCGCCCGACTTCAACAACATGCTGCTGAGCTTCACGGTGTATCCGCCGGGCATGCAGCCGATCACGCACGAGCCCTCGCTGCACCGCACGCAGTTGATGCTCTACTGGGCGAATCAACTGCCCGGTGTCACCGTGCCCAATGTCCCGCAGGCCCAGGTGAATGCCGTGAACATGGCATTCCAATACCGCGGCCCTAACGCGCCTCCGGATCCAAGCGTTGCCCCGCCGGAACTCAAGCGGGCGATCACGCTGCGGCCCATCGCCGAGTTTCATCCCGAGTTTGCGCTGGTCAATCCCGAGTACGAACGCGAGCCCTTTGGCTACATCGACGCCGGCGGGGTCCACCGTTACCACTGGGATGTGGACAACAGCGGCGATGGGGTCACCGACAGCATCTGGGTCGACCTGGGTCTGCCGGTGGCCACCGACGAGCAGGGCCGCCGCTACAAGCCGCTGTTCGCGATTCTGGTCCGCGATCAGGACGGCAAGCTCAACCTGAATGTGCATGGTGTGCTCAACGACCAAGAGGGCGGCCAGGGCAGCGGCCAGCTTGTCAGCCATCCCGTGCAACCCGGGGGAGCCATCCCCATGGCCGGCATCAGCAACAGCCCGCAGATGTTCAATCAGCCGGGGCTCAAGCACGCGGGCGAGGGGCTGTCGCCGGCGTCGGTGTCACTGCACGCGGTGTTGGATCACCCCATTCAACAGAATCAGGGTCAGATGATTGGCCCAATGGTCATCAAGCGCGGTCGCATGACCGGCACCGGCCCGGTGGCGGGTGTGTACGGCGAGCCCGAATTGCTGCAGCAGGGCGGGTTTCCGCGGCCGGGGATCACGGGCTTCGACAGCAACTATCCGCCCACCGCCACCCAGCAAGTCGCTGGGCAAATTGGCCCTTGGGCCGTGCCGGTGGGCAATGCCGGTTCGGCGGTGCTGTTTGGCCGGCCCGTGGATTTCAACGAGAACGGCGGTTACTTCGTCGACGCCGCCGGCCGACCGCGGTTTCTGCCCAACTTCCACGGCGCCGCGACCGAGGCGATGAACGACCCCGGCGAGTTGAACGTCTTCAAGCGGTTTTACTACGAGCTGGCCGGGCAGTTGACGGCGGCCGATATGCCGTTCACTCCCCGCGATTTGTACTGGCTTCGCAACCCGTTTGCCCGCGACGTGGCGGTGGGCTCGTTCCAGGGCGACCCGTTTGGCTTCCGCGAGCCGGTCAACGCCGCTGAGGCCACCGGCAGCCGCCTGCCGTGGCTGCTCCGCAATCAGGTGCAGTGGACGGCCGAGCTGCGCGAGTCGCTGACGACCCACAGCGTTGATGTGCCCGTGCCGCCGTTTAAGCCTACGCCTGAAATGCTGCACGGCATTGGCCTGCGCGAGCAAGAGAACAACCAACAGTTTCCGAAATCGGGTCTCTCGTTTGTCGATCTGGTGCGGGCCAAGATGAAGGCCGTGAATCCGGCCATGACAGAGAACCAGATCAACAATCTGCTCTATCAGACCGAAACGGAACCGGCCCGCTTTGCCATCGCCCTGCCCGAGTTTCACCCGGACAACCCGGGTGGCCTGCCGGGGGCCGAGCTGATCGCCCCGGAATTGCTCGCGGGGCTCAAGATCAATCTGAATCGTCCGCTGGGCGACGGCTTCGACTACACGGGCGACGGCATTCTCAACCCGATCACCAGTTTGCTCGATCCCAACGCCAACCCGCAGGCGGGCCAGCTTTGGGGCGGACTGGCCCTGATGGACCCGTATCCCGATGGTCAAGCGCCGGGTCAGGGCGATCTGCAATCTCTGATCCGCGACGCCCGCAGCAAGCAGCGGCTGGCCAAGCAGTTGTACTTCACGATGATGGTCCTCAAGGATCACAACTACTTGGATCCCACCATCGATCCCACGGCCCAATACAACGACACGGTCCACCGCGAGCTGACCAGCCGGCGGATTGCCCAGTGGGCCATCAACGTGGTGGATTATCTCGACCGCGATTCGATCATGACGCCGTTCGAGTACGACGCCAATCCGTTCGACGGTTGGCATGTGGACGGCAACATCGAAACCGCCGAGGAGCACCCCGACCGTCGGGTCGTGTGGGGGATGGAGGCCCCGGTGGCCGTGCTCACCGAGACGCTGGCCTTCCACGACCTGGCCGTCAAGGACAAGGAGGATCCCCAACAGGACACCGTGCCCGACGATCCCGAAGATCCCGGTGAGCCCGGGCAGGACTACGACGACGACACCGACCAGAACCGCCCGCCGCAGGGCTCGGCCTTTGTCGAAATCCTCTGCGTGGCCGATCCGCACAACCCGGTGCGACCCATGGAGCTGTTCAACGAGAATGGCCAGCTCGACCTGGGGCGGATGGCCGGTCCGCCCGGCTCGCCGGGTGAGTATCCCGTGTGGCGGGTGGCGGTGAGCGAATCGCACCTCGAACTCGAACGGCGGGACCCTGGCCCCATGCGGCGGACCCAGTTGCGTTATGGCCAGAACGGCATGCCGCTGCTGACGCCCGACCAGGACGATCAGGGGCAGGAGATGTCGCTGTTTGCCGAGAATCCCGACTTCGCGATTCCGCAGCCTGTTCCCTACACCCAGGGCCCCAACGGCCAGCAGCAGATGCCGAATCCCAACTCGCAACCGCCGGGCTGGAAGACAGGCACGCTGTTGCCGCAGGAATATCAGGCCGGTGGCCCCAACAACTTCGCGAAGCGGATCGAACGCATCGTGTGGATGGGCCCCACGCCTCCGTCGGAGCAGGTCATGGACCGTGGCCGGATTTACTACAAGGGCACGGGCAATCCCACCCTGCTGTTCCCCGGACAGCACGCCGTGATCGGGCCGCATCGTGGCGACACGATCGAGGGCAATAACGGCCTGGTGACCCGCATCGGTCGCTCGGAGGTCGAGCCCAGCGTGCAAGAAATCGACTTGCGCGACGGGACGGTGCGGGTGAGCAACCCGGGCGTCGAGATGCAAGACAGCGAGCCCTACAACGAGGTGGGCGACAGGTTCTTTCCGCCGGTGTCGGTGCCCGCCCGTTGGTTGCTGGACTACACGCCCCAGGCCGAGGGTCTGGATCTGGGTCGGATTCCCTTCAGCATCTCGGAACCCCTGCCGATTTTGGCCGCTGGTGGGGACAGCTACGAACCCACCAGCTATTACAACATTGCCGTGACCAGCGACCAGTTCATGGACGCTACGCACATCGCCCCCAACGTCCTGAATGTGCAGACCTCGCGGGATCTGTACCCCAGCGGCCAGGGCGATCGGCCGCTGGACTTCAATATCGAATTTCCGCTCGTGCGCGATGGGATCATTCCCGATGCCGACAACGGCGACAGCTTTGCACCAGTACCCGGCGTGTACGAGAACTACAAGACGGTCTATCTGCAACGCCTGGCCGATCCGACCCGTGATTGGGATCCGATTACCAATCCCTACATCACCGTCGACTTTCTGCCCATCGACCTGACGGTGTTCACTGGGGAAGACACCCGCATGCACAAGGAAGGCAGCCTGGTGGGCGATAGCATGACCAACGCCGAAGGCATTCAGCGGTTTGCCAGCCGGGAACGTGGGATTGGCGGGACACAGCAGAATAACGAGCACCCGGATATCAACTTCCTGCGGCACGCCAGCGTCAACCCGCTGGACACGCAGCCGGTTCAAACGGCCAACCCGCCGCAACATATCGGCCGGGTGCTGCGGCACACGCTGGGCTATCTGAACTCGACCTACCACAGCGCCGACACCGGCGGTCACCAGACCGACCCGCCGGCGCCCTACTACCTGGCCAACAACCCCTACAACGATCCCACGCTGGTCGGCCAACCCGACAGCGGGCGGATGCAACCGTGGATGGAGTGGCCTAACAGCCCTCTGCGGTCGCCGCTGGAGTTGATGCAGGTGCCCGCCAGCAGCCCGCAACGGCTGAACTTCGAGTTCACCACCTTCCGGGCCGGGTCGGGCGATACCCAGCCGCACCGCTTCTACAATCGCACGGGACGCACGGCGGGCGCCCAGGCCAGCGGTCTCGATCGGCCCTTTGGCCACCTGTTGAATTTCACGCACTCGAACAACGCGAGTCTCAGCGGTACGCCGGGTCAGCCAGCCGGGCAGAACGATGGCCACGATGCGGCGGCCAGCAACTACTTCCGCATCTTCGACTACGTTGGCATCCCCAGCCGCTTCTCAGGCGCTCAGGAGATGCTCAATCCGGCCATCTTCCAGGGGCCGGCCAACCCGGCGTTGTCGGGCCTGTATCCGCCGTTCAACATTGTGGATACCTACCGCGAGCCCGGCCGGATTAACATCAACACCATCGCCGATACCACGCCGCGAACCTGGCTGGGCATGACCAACCACTTTGGCGATCGTGATGGCGACGGCATGGAAGACACGGCCTTCGCCCGGACCAACGCCGCCTACCGCCCGCTGCGGGCGCCGGCCTACAGTCCGACCTGGAACGAGATTCAGCAGAGCCGGATGGGCTATCTGGGCTACTTGCCGAATGTCGGCCGCAGCCAGCACCTGCCGATGCTGTTTGGTCAGCCGTTCCGGGGCTACTCGACGGGCTTCCCCGTGCCGGTCGCCGAATTGCGGCGGAACAACGACAGCAACGGACAACCGGGGACGGCGAACTACCTGTTTGCCGACTCGGGGCTGATGCGGCGGATGCGGAATCCTCAGGGCACGGGGGACTCGAGCCAATTGCTTGAAGAGCCGCTGTTCCGTTTCCTGAGCAACTCGGACCCGCGGCAGAACGCCCAGCAGGAACGCAACTCGGGCACGCTGGCCACCGGCGTCGTGCTGGGCGAGTTCAACGACTCGTTCCGTCACTCGTCGTTCCGCTTCGATTTGCTCAAGCGGATGTCCAATGTGGCCACGACCCGTTCCAACGTCTACTGCGTATGGATCACGGTCGGCTACTTCGAAGTCGCTCCGGCCCCACCCTACACCGACGATCTGGGGCAGCAGTATCCGGCGGGCGTGCCGAGCCCGCGCTACCCCGATGGCGTGATGCTTGGCCAAGAACTGGGGGCCGAAGAAGGCGAAGTCCGGCGGCACAAGTCCTTTTATGTGATTGACCGCTCGATTCCCGTGGGCTTCGAACGCGGACGGCCGCACAACGCCGATCAGGCCGTCATCTTCGAGCAGTACTTCGAGGCCAACTGAGCGCTTCGCGGTGCATTAGGTCATGCCGCAGTTTCTCGCGGGGCGTGCGATTCCGGAAACCGGTCGCACGCCCTGTGTGTTGGTCGCTTGTGGCGACGGCAAGGCGGCTCACCAATCGCCGCCGACCTTGAGCAGCACGCTGTTGTGCTCGAACACCCGCCGGTTCTCGAACTGCCGCTGGTAGCCCAGGCCGACTCGCACGCCGCTGATGTCGTAGTTCAGGGACATTTGCAGTTGTTCCAGGTCGAGCCGGCGGTCCGTTGCGGTTTGCTCGAACTGGAACATGGCTCCGCCCGAGAGCGTCAGGGCGTCGGTCGCGCGAAAGCTGATGGTGCTGGTGCCCTTGGCGTTGCCGGTGATCTGGGCCCGCTCGGTCTTGACCAGGCCGTCGAGCTTGAACTCGGTCGATAGCACCGGGGTCCACTGCGACTTGAGCCCCAGCTTGAACTCTCCGGACAGGGTCTTCTTGGAGGGGCGAAACTCCTTGATGCCCGCTTCGAGCGACAGCGTGCCCAGGTAGCCCAGCTTCAGTTTGTCGGAGACCTTGGCCGCCTCGACCAGGCCGCTGAGGTCGTCGCTTTGGGAGTGCCACATTGCCAGCACCCCGGGAATGGCCATCAGCGTGCCCACCACGACAATCTGGCCCTTGTTCTGGTTGTAGAATGCGCCGACCTCCGTGCAGTGCTCCAAGTAGTCCAGCCCCACGTCGCGGGCGCCGCCGATCATCGCCCGGATGATCGGATCGTTGCGAAACTCGGACTGCTTGGGGTCCTTGGCCTTGCCATTGCCCGCGGGGCTTTCGTTCGAGGGCTTTTTGACGGGCTTGGGGCTGTC
>JBJHDE010000136.1:0-6431 GCA_050486385.1 Planctomycetales bacterium
CCACTTCGAGCTTCTCAAGCGGTCGGCCATTGAGGGTGATGTCGGTCGGTTTGCCGCCCGGCAGATTGCGTCCGAAGAGGGTGAATTTGCTTTTCTCGCCCGGCACGCCGGCGGGAGGGAAGACGTAATCGATCCGCGGACCGGTATGCACCTTGAGCCGGTAGGGGTGGCTCGCGCCACCGCTGAACACCAGATCGTTGAGCTGAATCGTGTGCCAACCCTCGTGGGCGATCGAGACGTCCAGCATCGGATCGCGGCGATCGACCCGATTGGCCCGCCCCAACTCGCGTCCCTGGGGATCGAACAGCACCAGCACGCCATCGACCTGGGAGTCGATCCGCTCGCCTTCCAATTCGATCAGCACCCACTGGCCCTTTTTGGCCTCGAAGCGGAAGTAGTCGAAGCCGCGGTTGGGTGCCTGGCCGTTGACGACGCTGCCTAACGCAATTTCTTGGGCGGTATCGGCCGAGGTGTTGTCGCTGGCCTCCAGCAGCTCGGGCAAAGTGCCAACGACAAAGGTCCGGGGAGTCGACAGGCCAAACAAGCCCTCGACACGCGCTTCGTAATATCCCGGGGGCACCTTTTTATCGACGGCGACGGTAAAGCGGTTCTCGACCGCTTGCTGGCCGTCCTCCCAGGGTCGCGGATCGCGCATGACCGGTTCGGCCTTGATCCCCGGATGCGAGAACACCAGTCGCTGCGGCCCGTCCAGGTCGCTGCCTGTCAGCGTGACCTCGCAGGACTCGCCCACCTGGCAGCCCGGCGGGAAGACCCCTTGAAGATCGGCAAACGGCCACTGAGCCCAAGCCGTCGGTGTGGCCCAAACGCCCACCAGGGCGGTCAGCACTACAAGGCGCATCAACGAATTCATGGCGCGTGGCTCAACCTGCGAAGCGGGAGCGGACGGAGAACCTTCTTGAATGGCGGCCCCACCGACCGCCGCACGGCTTCCGTGCCGCACACGCGACACGGAAGCCCGAAAAGCACATCACTGCTCAATCACCAACATCAACAATCTTCACTGAGAACAAGCACCGCGGGGACCAACCACCACGGCCCGCCCTCGGGCGCCGATCGATCAGTGATTGAACAAAAACTCCTTGGTATTGATCAGCGCCCACAGCAAGTCCTCGTAGGCATGCTGCTTGTTCTCGTGACGCTCGATGAAGCTCAGGCAGTTGGCCAACTCATCGGCGTCGGGCTCGCGAGCAAAGGCCCACAGATAGGTCTCGCGGACCTTATCTTCGTGGCTCCGCTCCTGATCGCGAGCCAACAAGGCCGCCCGGCCACTGCCCGAAGACAGCTTGCCCTGGACCTCGCCACTGTTGAGCAGGTGCAGACTTTGGGCCAGGTTGGCCTCGCCGCTCCGCTCGCACTCGCAGGCGGTTTCGCCCACCGGCATACCAAACACCGTGAGGAAGTAATTGCCGCTGGTGGTGTCGGGCAACTGCACCGCCCGCATGCCCTTGGGCATGTTGTTGAACTGGGCCTCGCCCAAGGTGACCTGGTTCAAGGCGTCGTACAGCACCTCGGCATTCATCCGCTTGGGATAATACCGCGAGAAGTTTTGCTTATCCCGGGCGTTGTGATCGTTGGGCACGCTGTCCAACTGGTAGGTCGTGCTCTGACAGATCGTGCGGATCAGGTGCTTGAAATCGAAGCCCGACTCAACAAAGGTCTCGGCCAGCTTGTCCAACAACTCGGGGTGCGAGGCGGGATTGGTGACCCGCATATCGTCCTCGGGATCGACCAGCCCCCGGCTGAAGAAGTGCTTCCAGTAGCGATTGGCCAGGCTCCTGGCAAAGAACGGGTTCTCGGGCTGGGCCATCCAATCGACCAGCGCGTGCCGCGGATCATCCGTCGAGGCAATCTCCAGCGGCTCGCTACCCAGACCCGTGGCCGGAACCATCTCGTTGGTCTTGGGATTCCGCGCCTGCGCCGTGCCAAACTTGTGATACACGCGGGTCACGCCCCGGGTGATGCGATTGGCATTCTCGTTCTTGGTGCCCACCTGACTAAAGAAGGCGGCAAAGCCGTAGTAGTCCTGCTCGCTCCACTTCTCAAACGGGTGATGGTGGCAACGGGCACATTGAATCCGCAGCCCCAAGAACAACTGGGCGGTGTCTTCCACCTGCTGGTCGGTCGTGCTGACCTGCCGGTACCAGGTGACCGCGGGATTGGTGTCGATATCGCCACTGGCGGTCAGCACCCCACGCACAAACTGGTCGTAGGGCATGTTCTGATGCAAGGCATCGCGAATCCACATATGGAAGGCATGCGTGCCGGGGGCCTCGTAGGCCTGCTGCCGCTTGTTGCGGAGCACGGCATTCCACTTGTTGGCGAAGTAGTCGGCGTAGTCGCCACTGTCGAGCAAGCGATCGATGACGCGATCCCGCTTGTCGGGCGAACCATCGGCCAGGAAGGCCTCGACCTCCTCGGCCGTCGGCAACCGACCGGCCAAGTCGACGGTCACCCGCCGCAAGAAGACTCCATCGTCGGCCACGGGACTGGGTGGCATGCCCAGGGTCCGCAGCTTGTCGAAGACAATCTCGTCGACAAAGTTTCGCGGCTTGGGGAAGTCAGCATCGGTGACCTGCACGCCCAGCGGAATCATCGCCCGAAACACCGCGACGTGGCTCTGATAGCGCGCCATGACCGCCACACTGCCGGTCAGGTCGTGGGTCTCCACCAGGCCCGACTCCGAGATTTCGGCCATCTCGGTGTCGTTGGGCTCGTACTGGGCCATCCGCGTGACGTCTTCGGTCGAGCCATCGGTGTAGTGCGCGATCACGCTGAGCTGCTGGGTGTCGTTCCGACCCAGTGTCCGCTCGATGGGATAAACCTCGATCCGCTCGACCACGGGATCGTCGTCGTTGCCATAAGGCATGCCCTGGGCGATCCAGCGGCGGAGCTTACGATACTCGTGGCTATCGGCCAGCAGCTTGGGGCCGCCACCGTGGGGCACCTCGTTGGTGCCCTTCATCAGCAACAAACTGGCATCCGGAGCCGCCGGAAACAGGCGTCGCCCGCGGCCTTCCATCACCAGATACTCGTAGTCTTCGTGCGGCTCGAAGCCCAGCAGGCTGAGCTTGAACCCGTTCTGGCCGCTGGCTTTCCCGTGACAGCCGCCGGCATTGCACCCCAGCTTGGTGAAGATCGGGGTGATCTCGTTCGGAAAGTTGATCGGAATCGGCTCGTGGAAGTGCGTCACCTGCACGTCCACACTGGCCCGCTGACCGGCGACCTCGACGGTCACCACCGCCGTGCCATTGTCCTGCGGCTCCATCAGCCCGCTGGCATCCACGGCCACAATCCCCGCCGGCTCGACGCTGTACTTGGCCTGCCCCGTCAAATCGCGGGTGTGCCCACTGGAGAACTGCCCCGAGACGACCAACTGGTGCCGCGCGTCGGCCCCCAGCAGCATGGGTCCCCCAAGATGGGTGACCTCCAGGCCCTCGAGCCGACCAATGTCGCCCAATCCGGAAACATGCTGCGGGTCATCGCCCACGGCGACCGCAGCAGGTAACCCAACACAAATCACCCAGGCAACGACCAAGGTGCCGATCCAGCGAGGGACCGCGCCATGAGCGAGTGGCATTGAGACAACTCCTCAGAAGGGGACATGCACGCAACAGACTCCTGAGACAGTTTGCCTCAGGCCGCCGAAGGTTCCGCTTATTTTTTGCTAAAGCATCAACAAATACAAGCATCTTTATGGGTCGAATCCTAAGCCTGGGGGATTCCCGGGGATTTTGCCGCTTTTCGCCCCATCCTGGCGGTCGATCGAGGCCGAAAGAACCGACAAAACCCGACCAGACCCAACCCCCCATGGAGACCGATTCCTGGGCCTTGTCGCCGGGCAGACACGATTCCAAGGCCGGCACCCAGCCTCAGTCCGTGACCGGGTGGCCCTCTGAGGCTCAGTCCAATTCCTGCATTTGGGGCAGGTCCTCGAGGCTGTCGAGGTCGAACAGTTGCAGAAACCGCCGGGTCGTGTAGTAGCGGGTGACTCGCGGGGGTTGTTCGGTGCGTTCCACCCGCAGGAGTTGTCGCCGCACGAGTTGGGCCAGCACGCCGCCGCTCTCGGTACTGCGGAGGGTGTTGACCTCCTCGGTGGTCAGCGGCTCGTTGTAGGCCACCAGGGCCAGGCACTCGACGGCGGCCTGCGACAGCCGCACTTGTTTCAGTCGGCCGTAGAACCGTGCTCGCACGCTGTGGAAGCTCTCGCGGAGGACCATCCGCCAGCCGCCGCCGCTGGCGATAATCTCGTAGGGGCAGCCATTGGCCAGGTAAATTTCGTTGAGCCGCCGCACGACCGAGTCCACCTCGTCGGGGGAGACCCCACGAATCTGGGCCGCGACCTGGTCGCTGGAGATCGGGACGTTCTTGGGGTGCCCGACAAACAGGATCGACTCGATGATGCCCTGCACGGTGACTTCGTCGCTGGGCCCCAGCGGTTCTTCGCCGGTGTCGATCCACAGCTCGTCGTCTTCGTCATCGTCCCGTGGTCGCGGCAACACCCGCATGCCCGCGTCGACGTCATCGGCGGAACCACTCGGGGCTGGCCGCGGGCCGCTGGGCTCAGGGGACGCGGCGTCGTCGGGGGCGTCAATCAAATCGGCAAAGGCCGCCGAGAGCCGTTCGAGCGAGACCTCGGCATCGTCGGCGTCGGGCGGATCGTGCGCTTCGTCCTGGGTCATCCGTTCTCCTCAGGCTCCCTGGTTTTTGTCAGGCTGGTTTTTGTCAGGCCGGCATTGGTCAGGGCTCGGCCATCGCGGTCAGCGCCCCGGTCACCATTGTGACGTACAAGGCCAATCCCAGCCACCAGCCCACTTCGTCCTGCCAGGCCCCCATGTCGACGAAGTCGATCGCAATCCGCCACAGCAGCAGCGCCACGCCCCAGAGGCCCGCCATGGTCGCTGGCCCCAGATAGCGACTGGCCGCCAGTAAACCGATGGCGACGGCCAAATACAGGAAAATCCGCTTCAGGCTCACCTGCCAGGCCAACACCCGACCGGCCCGCTCGGCCTGGGCCTGGGCCTCGTCGGGATCTTCGTAGTGCCGCTCGGAGGCCACGGGCGGATCGTGAGCGGGTCCCAGCGGGTATTCCGTTGGGTCTGCGAAGCGGTCATCAGGCGTGTCGGACGCGCTCAATGGGGGGCGACCTCGACAAAAAAGAAAAAATCCGACTTGGTTCGTTGGGCGTGACCAAACGTGTCACCGGGGGGCCCGAGAATCATTCTATCGCCAACAACGACCGCGGCGAACGCAAGCCCAACCCCACTCCCGCGCCCCCGGAAACCAGCACGATGCTCGACGATGTTCTCAAGGGCCTGGACCTGGAACCCCGCCCCTACCAGCGCCGCATCATTCAGCAGGCCGCGGCCATGCTGGCTGGCGAGCACATCAACCGGGCCGGCCAACGGGAAGACGCCGCCCACAGCGTGATGATCGAGAGCCCCACGGGCAGTGGCAAGACGGTGATGGGCCTGACGCTGGCGCGGTGGATGCAACAGCAATTCGGCTGGACGATCGGCTGGGTCGCCATGCGTCGCAATCTGCTGGCCCAGGCCGCCGCCGAGAACGCCGCCCGCGGGTTTGGCGTGGACCTGCGGCTGATCAGCATGTTTGACAAGCAGCCGCCGCCGGTGGATGTGCTGATCGTGGACGAGGCCCAGCACGACGGCGCGCAGAGCATGGCCGACCTGCACTCGGCCGTGAAACCCAAGAAAATCGTCGGCTTGTCGGCCACGCCGTATCGCACCGATCGGGTCCGGTTGTGTTTTGAAAAGGTCATCACCGACGCTGGCATTCATCAACTCATTCAAGACGGCTACCTGGCCAGGTATCACCACTACACCCTGCCGCGTTACACACCCCAAGCCGTGGCGGCCGCCTACTTGCGGCAGCCGGACCACTGGGGCCAAACGCTGATGTTTTTTCACACGCACCAGGAATGCCTGGCCTGTCAACGGGACCTGGCGGAGTCGGGTGTCACGGCCGAGATTGTCACCGCCGCCAGCGATCGCGAACGCCAGCTTGAAGACTTCACACACGGCCGGCGGCAGGTGCTGGTCAATATGTCGATCCTCACCGAGGGCTTTGATTGCCCCACGCTCAAGACCGTGTTCTGCCGACCCTCGGGACGAGGCTGCACAACCCAGATGTGCGGTCGGGTGTTTCGTCAACATCCCGAGCTGCCATTCAAACAGATTGTCCAGTGCCAACAGACCCGGCACCCCTTTCCCAAAACGGCGACCCCCGACGAGCAATACATCTGGAGCGACACCGGCTGGATGGCGCTCAAGCCCAACGCCAGCCTCGACGCGCTGACCCGCCAGACACTCCGCATTTTGGCTTCTTCGCACGTGGAACTGCCCGACGTAGTGCGAGGTGCCCGCACCCGCTCGCGAGGCTGGTCGGTCGAATCG
>JBJHDE010000136.1:6441-10469 GCA_050486385.1 Planctomycetales bacterium
TCGCCTCTGGCGGATCGGGTCGCGGATCGGGTCATCGATCAGCAACCGTGAACATCGCGGCACGCCGCCGCCGGGGAAATCAAGTCCGTGCCACCGGTGGCTTGCCCACCAGTGCATCTCCAACCCATCAACAGGGCCGATGCTTTTGCTGTCCGAAAGATGTTACGTCAGACGTTCAAAATAATGTGTCAGACGCTTGGTGTATGGCAGACGTTCACAAACACTGGTGGACAAGTCACCAGTACCACAAGGTCTGTTTTTCCAACAGAAGCCAGCAGGATTTCAACAACGAGTGTTGGAGTGTGTTTTCGTCGACGAGAGTTGCACCACACGAAGCGGTGTTCTCTGGGTTCAAGGTGTTCGATTCTTTTCAGGGAGAGTTTGCAAATGATTGCCAATCGACCGACCTTTTCGTACGGGTTCGCCCGGCTGAGTGATTTCGACATTCACACCGAGACCGACTCGAAGGCCAACCGGCCGCGGGTCCGCTCGATTGAAGTCGACGGCGTGAAGGCCCAGCCCAGCCCGCGGTTCTGGCGGAGCTTTTTCCATCGCTTCGGGGTCTCGGATGCCGTGTTCAAGTATTTTGATCACGACGAGGTCCTGTGCCGTATCAGCGAGCGGGCCAAGAGCGACAGCGTTCGCTACTGCATCGAGACCAATGCCGAGGGCAAAAGCACCCTGCTGGCCGTCAGCAATCCCAAGCGGACGGTCATCAGCTACGACGATGTCGTGGACCTCACCAGCCGCTACCAGGTGGGAGAACTCAACTATCACGAAGGCGTGATCACCACCACCCACACCCCTCGCAGCGGCGACAACACCTTCACGATCCGCGGCGACGAGTTTCAACATCGCTACGTGATGGACACCCCGATCGACGGCTTCTCGGTGCCCAAAATCCACCTGAGCCTGCTGCGGCTGCTGTGCGAGAACGGGGCCATCGGCTACACCCGGGCCTTCCGCAGCGAACTGGGCATGGGCCACGATGTCGAGTTCACGCTGGCCCGGGCGTTGGAGAGCTACGATAACGACTCGGGCTACTCGGCCTTGCGGCAACGGTTTGCCAGCGCCCAGACCAGTTGGGCCAGCATCCGCGAGTGCGAGCAGCTTCGTAAGCTGCTGGTCCGCCTGAGCCACACCGCGACCATCGAGGGCCGCGAGATGCTGCCCCGCTTCGATCGGCTGACCGGCAACCTGCACGAGTTCTACGGTCTGGCCAACCTGGATGCCTTGGGCCAAAAGCGGCAACGGGTGCTGCCCAGCCGCTGCCGGGTGTATGACCTGATCAACTTCGCCAGCGAGGTGGCCACCCACCACGCCACGGTACTGGGCCAACGCCCCCTGCAGGCTTACATCGGCGGGGTGATCGCCGACGAGTACGACCTGGAGGGCACCGCCGAACGCACCAGCGACTTCAGCGACTTCTTCCTGGGAACCCCGGAAGGCTGATGTCCGGCAACTTCAGGCAGAAAATCCCATCGAGCCCGCCCATCCGGAATGCCGATGACTCCGGGTGCGGCCGGCTCGTGGGACGGGCCCAACGAGCCGCGGTCACTTTGAACCAGCGGCCCCCGAGCCCGGTTGAACCATGAGTTGCCTGCAACGAGTGCAATGGCTGCTGCTCGGGCTGGTGCTGAGCCAGGCCACTGGCTGCGCCGCCTGCATGGCCGCCCGACAGCCCGATGCCCGCGATCTGGCCGTGCTGCGGCAGGGCAGCACCCGCAGTCAGGTGGTGGCCGAGCTGGGTCCGCCCGTTCACAGCAACAGCCAAGACGGCTGGGTAACCGACACCCACTCGTTCACGCAGGGCTACAGCCAGACGACCAAGACCCTCCGCGTGGCTGGGCACGTGGCCGCCGACCTGGCCACGGGCTTTGTCTGGGAGCTGGCCGGCATGCCGCTGGAATCGGTCTACTCCGGCGAGGCGGTTCAGGTCGAAGTCACCTACGACCCCGGCCTGCGGGTCGCGGGCGTCCAATACCTCAAGGGTGGTCACTTGGCCCCCAACCCTACTACGCTGGTGGCTCCGGTGCCAGCCGGCCCGCCCCAGCCCGGGCCCGTCGTCTCCTCGGTAGGAGAGGGCTATCCCACGGCTACGGCCATTGAATCACCAGCGATGTGGTAGCCCCCGGGCTCGCGACGGGCGAGATGCGGGGGCTAGCATGCCCCACCCCCTGGTTCTTGGGGTGAGACGAAACTTTGAGGCCAGCGAGGGGTTCCATCCCGCATGGGGGGCTTGCGCCCCGTGTTCCTTCCCTCAGCTTGAATGTTGGTCTTGCCATGAAAATGCATCTGGGTTGTCGCCAGTGGGTTTGGTCCTGCCTGGCCGTGTTGGTTGCTGGCGCCGTGGCCAGCGAGTTTGCGATCTCGTCGCTGATGGCCCAAGAGGAGCGGCCCGGGGCTCGACGACCCGGCGGCGGAGGCCGCGCACCTGGCGGTCCCGGCGGCTTCGGTGGCGGCTTTGGTGGGGGATTCGGCGGTGCCGGAGGCATTGGTAGCAATCCGACGGCCCTGTTTCGGATTCCCGCCGTGCAAGAGCGGCTCGACCTGATGGACGAGCAACGCCAGGACATCGAGGCCATCGGCCGCGAGATGCAGCAGGAACTGCAAGCCGAGCTTCAGGAGATCCAGCGGAAGCTGGCCCGCAAGTATCAAGACAAGATCGACGATGTGTTGCTGCCCCACCAGGCCGAAGAGGCCCAGCGACTCACTCGGCAAATCACCCTGCAGACCCAGGGCCTGAACGCCTTGAATGACCCCAGCGTGGCCGAGTGGCTGGGCGTCACCGAGGCCCAACGCACCCGGCTGCAAGACGCCCGCACCGCCATGGACGAGCGTCGTCGCGAATTGTTCCAGAACCGCGGCAGCGTCGAGGACATGCGGGCGGCCTTCCAGGAACTTCGCGAAGAGGGCGAATCGCGACTCCGCGAGGTCCTGACCCCCTCCCAGCGCGAGAAGGTCGAGGACCTGCTCCGCGAGCCTATCGATTTGGGCTTCGGTCGCCGAGGCGGTGGCCCCGCGGGTGGGGCAGGCCCACGGCGTCCTGCCACCGAGTGACCGCCGCGGTGTGGTCAGTCGGGCTACTTGTGACCCGGCGTCGATTCGCTAAGATTCGGCTGTGTTTGACCCAGGGCCGATGGGTTCCCCCGAACCCATCGGTCGTGTTCATAGTCCGTGTTTTGTGAGCCAACTCGCCCCCCCTCGGTCCTATGGACCGTCTCGCCGGGTTGGGTTGCGACGCCTCACAAGTAGACTTTCGTCGTTTTACGGAGGAGTACCCGAGCCGTGGCCGAGATTACCGCAGCCGCCGTCAAGAAGCTTCGCGATCGCACCAGTTTGCCCATGATGGAGTGCAAAGCCGCTCTCCAAGAGGTCGGAGGCGACGAAGAGGCAGCCATCGAGCTGTTGCGCAAGGCCGGCAAGACCAAGATGGGCGCTCGCGAGGCCGAGCGGGTCACCTCCGAAGGCCGCATCGCGGGCGCCGCCTGCGTCGAGTCGGGGTATGGCGCCCTGGTCGAAGTGCTGTGCGAAAGCGCTCCCGTCGCCAACAACGATGCCTTCAAGCAGTTTGTCGACAGCATGGCCCAGCAGTTGGCCACTGGCCCAGGTGCCAGCACCGCCGAAGAGTTGCTGGCCCAGCCGTCGCCCGCGAACCCCTCGCAAACCTTGCAGGATGTTCGCGACGACCTGACCAATCAGATGCGCGAAGTGCTGCGTATTCCTCGCCTGCTACGGATCGACGCCCCCTGTGGCGTGTACATCCATCACGATGGCAGCAAGGGTGTGCTGGTCGAGGTGGAAGGCAAGAACCAAGACGTGGCCAATCAGATTGCCATGCACGTTCTGGCCATGAAGCCCGAGGTCGTGAACCGCGATCAACTGGACCCCCAGGCGGTTGAAAACGAGCGGCGGATCCAGAAGGAAATCGCCCTGGCCGAAGGCAAGCCCGAGAGCATTGTCGAGAAGATGCTCGACGGCCGGATGCGGCTGTTCTATCTGGAGCGCTGTCTCGTGGAGGAGGTGTT
>JBJHDE010000137.1:0-10460 GCA_050486385.1 Planctomycetales bacterium
GCCCGGCAGCTCCAGCGATCTGATGGCCAGCCACCTCGAGCCCGGCGTCCGCAAGACCGACTGGTCCGCGGCCGTTGCCCGAGCCAACAAGAAGAACTGAGCCGGTCGGACCGGTGTGGGAAACCGCGGCCGTGGCTTGCCGGGCAAGGCCCTGGGTGCTATAGACCACTCAGATTGCCCGGCTCGCCCGAGCCGCAAATTCCGCCTTCGACACGCACCACGGATTTCCGGGAGGTGAGCGTGAGCGTCGCCGACGCCAAGACCAGCCGAGTGCATGACCTGCTTGGCCACGAGAGTAAGGCCCTGCTCGGCTACAACTGCCGCGGCTTCGATCGCGATATGCTCCACCTGCCTGGCCCCGACTTCGTGGAGCGGGTGCTGTGCCACTCTGATCGGCCCACCTCGGTGTTGCGGAACTTTCAGCTTTTGCTGAACACCGGGCGCCTGGCCGGTACCGGCTATGTGTCGATTCTGCCCGTCGACCAGGGGATCGAGCACTCGGCGGCCGCCAGCTTTGCCCCGAATCCGGCCTACTTCGACCCCGAAAACATCGTCAAGCTGGCCGTTGAGGGCGGTTGCAACGCCGTGGCCAGCAGCCTGGGCGTGTTGGGGGCCGTCAGCCGCAAGTACGCCTATCGCATCCCTTTTCTGGTCAAGCTCAACCACAACGAACTGTTGAGCTACCCGAATTTGGCGGATCAGGTGATGTTCGCCCAGGTCGATCAGGCCTTCGACATGGGGGCCGTGGCCGTCGGGGCGACCATCTACTTTGGCAGCAGCGAGAGCCGCCGGCAGATTCAGGAGGTCAGCGAGGCCTTCCAGCGGGCCCACGAGCTGGGCCTGGTCACCGTGTTGTGGTGCTACACCCGCAACGATGCCTTCAACCACAAAGGCACCGACTACCACACGGCGGCCGATCTCACCGGCCAGGCCAACCACTTGGGGGTCACGATTCAGGCCGATATCATCAAGCAGAAGCTGCCCACCAACAATGGTGGATTTACAGCCCTGAGCTTCGGCAAGAGCCACCCCAAGGTGTATGGCGACCTGACGCCCGACGACCACCCCATCGAGCTGACCCGCTATCAACTGGCCAACTGCTATATGGGCCGGGCCCCGCTGATCAGCAGTGGGGGGGCCAGCAGCGGGTCGGGCGACCTGGCCGAGGCCGTGCGAACCGCCGTCATCAACAAGCGGGCGGGCGGCATGGGGCTCATCAGCGGCCGCAAGGCCTTCCAGCGGCCCATGACCGATGGGATTGAACTGCTGCACGCCATCCAGGACGTTTACCTCGACGAAGGGGTTCAGGTGGCCTAGCAAGCAGGGGCACCCGGACTGATTTCTGGTGGACATCGCCCCCCCAATCCAATGCGGCAAGTCAGTGCTTGACTCAGCCGGTTGGGGGTGTCTTAATGGAGAGGACTCAAGTAGTCTCAAGATTGGTCGCGAGTCACGGGGTCGTGGGTCGTCCGTTCGGGCGACGAAGCGTTGACCCGGCCAGAGCGCCGTCTCTCCTTTTTGTGGCGATCCATGCCTCTTTTTCGCAAGAACCTCGCGGAGTCCGAGGAGCCGGTCCCCGTGGCCGAGGGCGCCGAGGCCCTGCGTCTTCGCGAGCAGATGGTCACTCGCCGCGAAAGCGAGGCCCTGCGGAAAGAGAAGGCCCTGCTGGAGAAGCAGCTTGAGCTGGATCGCCGGCTCCAGGAGTTGGATTCGCAGGGCTACGACCTGAACCGCCTGCGGGCCCACGAGCGGCGAATCGCCGAGTTGGAGCGGTTGCTGGAGGAGTCCCAGACCTCGCAACCCGAGGCCCAGCCCCGTGAACCCGGCCAACCGGTGGTTCCCCCACAGCGTGCCCGGCGACTGGTGCCCATCAAGCGGAACAAGCGATCGCGGCCGGTGGCTGGCTCGCAGGTGTTGAGCGAGGAGCCCGGCCAACCGTCACCCAGTCGGGCGGCGGTTGAGATCGGATCGTTGCCGGGCCTGGGCTCGACCAGCGACGACGAAGCCTCGGTGTTTGCCGATCCGGAGAACGAGGCCGGCTCCGAGGAGCTGGAGTCGTTGCGACGGCGGCTGGTGGCCGAGCAGGAGCGGCTGCAGCGGATGGGCGACGAGCTGGATCGGCGTGCCAGCCAGCTCAAGGTCCGCGAGGCCGAACTGCGGCTGCGGACGGAGCGCAACCCCGAACCCGCCAGCGAAGGCAGCGTGTCGGGCGAGGTCGCCGGAGCGGTGGTCAAGGCCTTGCAGGTGAGGATCGCCGAACTGGAAGACAAGCTGGCCGAGGCCCGCAGCGCCCATCAGCTCAGCGGCAGCGGTGTGGTGGCGGCTCCGCAGTTGCCGGCCGACGACGCCGACAGCGGCACGCGGCTCAAAGCCGTCGAAGACCGCGAGCGGCTGCTGGCCAAGCAGCAGGCCCGGCAGGCCGACTTGCAGCAGGAACTCGACCAGCAGCAAGAACAGCTCTACCGCACGAAGGAGATGCTGGACCAGCGCGAGAGCGAACTCGATCGCCGCGAGATCGAGTTGATGGGCATGCGGAGCCAACTCAAAGAGTTGGAGGAACGGCTCCAGCGGGTCAAGAACTCCAGCGACAGCAATCTCACGGTCGACAACGTCGAGGCCCTGCCCAACTACGCCTCGTCGATGTCGGTACTCAAGGCCGACCAGCTTCGCCTGCAAGAGCGGATGTTCAGCGGCGTTCACACCGACAACCAACACGTCGCCACCGAGAACGTGTTGTTTTGAGCGATGGACACCGAGCTGGCTGGTGAGCCAATCCCTTGGAGTTCGCCCTTGCTGGTCCCTGCATAAGCTTCGGATCGGCGCTGGTGGCAGCGAGACTCATCGAAGTGTCGCGCGGGAATCGCTAGGCATTCCGGAACGTGTCAGCTCACGCGGAGACGCGGAGACGCGGAGGAATGGAGACCGCGGGAACAGGGCAGGAAACGGCGAGTGGCCCAATTCCCGCAGGGTTGTCCGTCAGAGTCCGAACTTCTGATGACCGCTGCCTGCAAAAGTTTACGAACATG
Source organism: Planctomycetales bacterium (assembly GCA_050486385.1). GTDB lineage: Bacteria > Planctomycetota > Planctomycetia > Pirellulales > Pb10988 > JBJHDE01. The sequence continues at coordinate 3,027 of JBJHDE010000137.1, forward strand.
CTGATCGGCACCGTAAGACTCGCAGCGGAAAAAACTTTGAACCGCGAAGACGCCAAGATCGCGAAGACGACATACCCCACCTTCGCGTTCTTGGCGTCTTCGCGGTTTGTTCTCGTCTCCGTGTGAACTCAGAGACCCGAGCATGTGGCCACTGAGCTGGCTGACTGCATCGTGAAGCGGGTTACAGAGCCCGGGGCGACTTGCCGTTACCCCGTTGTTACAGCCGACGCGGGGCTGCGGTGGGGGTCGAGGGGGATGACGCTGACGTCTACGGTCATGGCGTGTTGACCGCCGCCGATGAATACGCCTTGAATGGGGCAGATGTCGCCGTAGTCGCGGCCCCAGGCCACGGTGATGTGATCGGTGTCGCAAACCAGATCGTTGGTCGGATCGAAATCCACCCAGCCCAGCTCGCCCAGAAACACGCTGAACCAGGCGTGCGATTGATCGACGCCCACCAACGGCGGTTGGCCCGGCGGCGGCACCGTGCGGAGATAGCCGCTGACGTAGCGGGCCGGGAGCCCCAGACTCCGCAGCGCCGCGACCCCCACGTGAGCAAAGTCCTGGCAGACCCCCGCCCGGGCCTGGAACACCGCGTCGACGGGACTGTCGACGGTTGTCGCCTCCGGATCGTAGCGGAACTCGCGGTGGATCGCCGCCGTCAACGCGGCAACCGCCTCGCCAACCGGTCGATTCGCCGGAAAGCTCGCCCGGGCGAACTCCTCGACCGGACGCTCCCAACTCACGCCCGGCGAGGGATAGACAAAAGCCAGGGCGTCGAGTCAGGCCGGCTCGCGCCGCTGGCGGATGTGTTGGGCCAGGTCCTCCCATCGTGGGGTGTCGGCCAGATCGAACTCGGGCAGCGGGTCGATCGTGACCTCAAATCGCGAGGTGACCGTCAGTCCGCGATGGGCTTCCTCCAGCGAAAAGTGATCGACCCGATTGCCAAAGGCATCGGTGTGGTGGGTCAGGTAGGCCGGCAGGGGGCGGATGCTCAAATCGTGCCAGCGGCAGCTTTGCCGGGCGGTCCGCCGCGGCACCAGGTGCACCTGATTGTGGCACAGGGGCACGGCTTCGCTGTAGGCGTAGCGGGTCTGGTGGGTCACGCGGTACCGCATGTTACGTGTCCTCGTCCTCGATCACGTGCTTCAGTAGGCGGATGTCCAGGGCCATATCGGCGGCCAACCGCCGCAGCCGTCGGTTTTCTTCCTCCAGGGCCTTGATCCGCACGGCCTCGGCGGGGTTCATCCCACCGAACTCGTTCTTCCAGCGCGAGTAGGTCGCCTCGCTGATCCCCAACTCCTGGACCACCTGATTGACCTTGTGCCCGGCTTGCAGCAGGCTCTCGGCCTGCTTGAGCTTGGCGACGATCTCCTCGGGCCGATGGCGTTTCCGCTTCTTGGGCATGAGTGGCTCCCCGGATTGGGTTCGGTTCCCCCTGATTCTTAGCCCAGGATCCGCGCAGGGGGAAGGGAAATTTCGGCGGATCAAAGGTTTGGAAACGAATGATGAGTTCTAGCCGCCGACTCCTCGGGGAGTTCCTACCGTTGCCTGCAAATGTTTAGGGACAAGCCAGGAGGCATGGGAAGACTCATGACGGCAAACCCATTGAACCGCGAAGACGCCAAGAGCGCGAAGACGACGTGCCCCTCCTTCGCGGTCTTGGCGTCTTGGCGGTTGGTGCTCCTGATTCCGGAAGTCCATGCCGCAATGGTTCGCGTGACTCAGAGTGGTTTGTCCAGCGGGCTTCGATAGCACGGGGCAAACCGTCTGATTTCCGGACTGTTTGAAGACTTGCGCAGGAACCTGTTCACTGCCGAGGTCGACGTCTTGCTTGAGCACGAACGTGCCGTCGAGATTGTGGTTGACCAGCGTCCGAGCCGGTTGGCGAATTGCAACAACGCGACGACCGCCAGGCCCAGCGCCGCAGTGGGCTGGCCTCGATTAGCGGCGCGGGGTGTTGACGAATTCGGACGTCAGAGATCCTCGAACGGCGGCGGTGGCTCGTCCGTGAGATCCGGCGTGGCTTCGGGCTGGGCGGGCGCCGGCGTTGCCGGACTCCATTCAGGATTTGCGTAGGTCGGATGATCCGACGGGAGGCCATGAATCGTCCGGCAGGCGCAGTGCCGCTTCTGGCAGTGTCTGCAGAACGGGGCCCAGGGCGTGAACGCCAACACCTCTTCCCAGAGGCTCTTGGTGGCCACGTAAATCCGGTCGCCCGGCATGAGCTGGTAATTGGTCGAGGTGTCGCCAAGTTGGACAATTTCGTGGTAGCAGATGTTGAGCACCACGCGGCAGCTTCGCGGGCTGGTGGGCCGTGCCAGAATGACTTTGCAGCCAGACCCCGAGTCGGCCAGCCCGCCGGCGGCGATGATTCCATCGAGCACGGTCTCACGACCCTGCAGCGGGAAGGCGCCCGGCGCGTTCACATCGCCGAGCACATAGTAGACGGCCCCCTGCGGCGTGATGATGCGGACGTTGACCTCATGATCGGCCGGTTCGAGATCGGGTGCCAGGTATCGCAGCCGCTCGACGATCGCGGCCTCAATCTCCTCGACCGTCTGGCCCGCCACAATCATGCGTCCATACCGTCCCAGGTCGATGGTGCCATCGACCAGGACCGTTTGATCGGGCGGAAAGAGGACCTCGCTGGCAAAATCGGCCGGCTCGACCAGCAGAATATCGCCCGGCTCGACCCGGTAGGCGGGAAGCACGGTTTTCGCCAGCTCGCGGGGCAGCGGTGCGGGGCGAGGCGAGACGGTCCGCAGCACATCGGCCGCTGGCAGCAGGGGTTTGGGCGTGGGGAACATCCCACATCCCGTCAAGGCCGCCAAGACCAAAGGGGCAAGCAGCGCAAGAGTTCGGCTTGGGGTGGACATGGCGCGGCCTCCGTGCAGCGTGGGACGTGTCTCCTTGGGTTCATCGGCGGAACGCGACGTGCAACCGAAGGCCATCGGCACCGTCCGGTTTCCAGGATCGTAGGCGAAGTAGGGATCGATGGGATCAGGGCAAGTTTACCGGTGTTCTCCGCAGTAGATTCCGCCAGACCTCCATTGTGACGGTCTCCAGGGGGCGAACTTGCACCCGGGGGCGTTGGAGTGTCCCGGTCACGGCCAGGGCGATGGTGCGGTCCTGCATCACATCGACGATGCGTGTCAGCGCGCCGACGGGAATCGGGCCCACGGCGGGGATGAAATTCAACAGGCCGCGGAGGGCCGCACCCCGCTGATCGAGCGAGAGGCTGGCCGCGGCGAGCCGCAGGTCGATGCGACCGGCAAGCGTGATCGTGCCGCTGGCGGAAAGTTCGAGGTCCCGACCGGTCAGTCGAAATTGGGAGATCCGCCAGACACCGTTGGCCAAATCGGCACGGATATTGCCATCCTGAAACACCCCCGGCCGCCCACCGACGGACCCCAGCAGCGGCCCCACGGCCCGAGCCAGTGGCGAATTCGAGCCCTCGACCGATCCGAAATTCGCCGTCAGCAGGCCGCGCAAGTCGCGCGGTGATCGTACGTTACGCCCACTGAGTACCAGTTGCCCCCGAGCGGGGCCATCGGCCAGAAAGCCGGCTCCCGCGGTCTGCTGCAACACTGGCCCAACGCGAACCCGGTGAAAGTCCACCTGGGCATTGACATCCGTCCCGCCATTGAGACCAAGCGTGGCCTGGAGCGCGGCCTGGCCACCCGCGATGCCCAGGCTGGTCCGGGCGACGCGCAGCTCGCCCCGGCCACTTTGCAGGCCATAACGAGCACGGATGGGGAATCGCGCGGTCCCCACACGCAGGCCCAGGGCCTCGCCGCGCGAGAGGGTCGCGACCCCAATGGCCCGCAAATCGCGGCGATACTCGCCACGCAGTCGGAGATCAAGTCGGCCCGAGAGCGTGGTTGCAATCGCCGGCATCCAGGGGAAGGCGCGATCGACCGTCGCCCCGGAAAGCCCCAACGAGAAGCTGGCCCGAAGGCTTGGTGTCAGCCGGATATCGGCCGAGCCCTGGAGCGAGCCGCCCCCATAAGCCCCCGACACGTTGACGACCTGCAGGCGGTTCTCTTGAAACTGAAGCCGGCCGCGGAGGCTTTCGGCGAGCATAATCCGGCCGAATCGTAGGCCCTGAACCGTGACGATCCCCCGGGCCGACGGCCAGCCATCCCAACCGATGGCGGTGTCCACATTGACCAATCCCGTCAAGTCCGACTGGCGGCGACGATCGAAAAAGCGGGTCAGCAGGTTCAGATCCAGGCCATCGACACGCAACTGGCTCATGGGACCGTCGAGCCGAACCTCGGGGACCTCAACCTCCGGCGGTGGGGCAGGGACTTCCTCCGGCGGGATCTCACGGAGTGAGAGGCGTCCCCCGAACAACTCGCCGGTCAGACTGTAGTCGAGTTCTCCCTCGTGGAACGAAAAGCTTCCCTCCAATTCACCCGCCCGACGGTCGGCGGTCCCCAGCCGTGGAATGGCGACCTCGCCCGAAGCCGACCACTGGCCGGGTTCCGCGAACTCGCCGGGGGGGACTGTGAGTTCGACGCGGCCCTGGACCTGTCCGTCGAATGGCCCCACGACCTCGGGAGTGGCGAGTTGGCTGAGCATCAACTCCCGCCAGGAGAGTTCGGCCCGCCCGGGTTCGTCGCCGGTGAACATCAAGGTGGCCGATCCACGGACTGTCCCGCCGGCAAGATTCGCCCGCAGATCCTCAACGGCGGCCCGCTCGGGCGTCAGCGAGAGGGCCAGACTCAGCCCATCCAGGCTGGCCCCGAAGATGGTTGCCGGGCCGGCGGTCAGTTGAGCCTCGGCCTCGTAGGCCAGCGGCGCGAGGCTGCCCGTGACCTGGGCCGCGAGCCGATATGGCCCGGCGGCCTCGCCCGGCAAGGGGACCTCGGGGGCGAGTTCGGCGATCCGGTCCAGCCGTCCCTCGGGGACCGAGAGTGCCAGGTTCATGGGAAACGGAGCGGTGATCCCCAGGTCGCCGCTGGCTTCGATTGGCACCCCCGCGACTTGGGCCGACAGCGACCGCAGCGTGGCCACGCCCTGGCTCAGCGAGAAATCCGCCGAGCCGTTTTGGAGCACGCGGTTCAGGGCCACAGCCCGCGGCATTTCGAGCCGGCCGGTGGCCTGCCAGGTGGTAAAGTCCGTGAGTTCCTCGACGGGGGCCTCAGCGGTGAGTTGTCCACTGGCTTTTCCGCCGAGATCGAGGGGCAGATCGGGCACGAGTTCCGCCAAGGCCGCCAGCGGGACGGAGGTGAGATCGAAGTGTGCGTTGAGCTGCCCCAGCGGGACGAGGCCCATCGTGGCGACACCGTGGAACCTGCCCGGCGGCTCGCCCTCGGAGGGCAGTCCGAAGCGGAGACTCCGGAGCCGCAGGTCGCCCTCGTAGTAGTCGATGGCCACGCTCAGGTCGCGAAGCTCGACGCCAGCGACCATGAGACTGGGACTTGTCAGCAGCCCGTTTAAGCGTTACGCACGTGTGTCGTGGTGCTCGTACAGCGGCACGCCGGCGGTGAGTTGGGCATTGACTTCGCCTTCGATGGCGAACGGCAGCGCCAACCCAAAGTACTCGATCCAGGCGACCAACTCGCCCACATCGGTATTATCGATGTTCAAGCCAACATAGTAATAACCGCGCGCTCGATCTCGCTCGGCGTCAGCCTGTTGGGCGAACAAGGAGGTTGGATTCCACGCTACCAGGAGCAGCGCCAGACACACCATAGTGCGTGTCATCACGCCCCCAGGTGAGGGAAGGTCGGGTCTTGTCAGGGCCTGAGCTTCCCTATTTTATCACACGGGCCAGCCCGCCGAGCCCAGAATCCTGGGTCTGGCCCGCTGGGATCGGGCGAAATCGAAAGGCTGGCACTTGGCGGACCGAGACCTGGCCGAGGCTTACTCCTGGGGGACCTGCAGCGTGGCGAGGTCGACGTCTTGCTTGAGCACGACCTCGCCTTGGAGATTGTGGATGGCCAGGGTCAGGCGGTTGGCCGGCCAATCGATATTGATGGTGCCAAAGTTGGCGCCCGGGTAAATCTTGCCCAGGCGGTGGGGGTTGGGTTCCTCGATGTTGGCGCCGAAGGGGCTATTCAAACTGCTGCTGGTGGCGTCGTAGATGGGGTAAGGCCCGTTGACCTTGTCGCAGGAAATCTCGGCCAGGTGCCGGTCGCCGCTGACCACGATCGCCCCTTGGGCGCGGGTCTCGCCGATCAAGTCGTACAGCCGCTGACGTTCGGCCGGCATGTTGCCCCAGGTCTCCCAACCGTGTTCGCCCGAGACCAGTTGAATGCTCGAGGCAATGATCCGCACTTCGGCGGGCTTGCGGAGCTCGTCGGCCAGCCATTTCCATTGGGCCTGGCCCAACATCGTGGCCGAGTCGTCTTCGACCGGGGCGTAGGGGCCGGTGCGATAGCCATTGACCTCGCGACGCCCGACGTTGTTCAGCGGATCGCGGAAATAGCGGGTGTCGAGCAGCAGAAACTGGACCCGGCGGCCGGCGGGGCCCACGATCTCGGCGTCGTAGATGCCGGGTCGCTGGCGGCGGGGCGAATCGGCCGGGACCTCGAAAAAGTCGTTGAAGATCCGCTGGGCTTCCTCCTTCATGGGGTATTCGCGCCCGGCGTCGTTCTCGCCGTAGTCGTGATCGTCCCAGGTGGCCAGGATGCGGGTGTTGGCCTTGAGCCGCTGGTAGCCTGGGATGGCCGCCAGTTGGGTGTACTTGGCACGCATGACCTCGGGGTCGCGGGTGTCGGCGTAGATGTTGTCGCCCAGGAACAAAAACACCTCGGGCCGCTGGGCCAGAATGCTGTCCCAAATCGGCTGCGGGCGGTCTTGCTTGGCGCACGAACCAAAGGCAATCCGCGTCAGTGGGCGCTGGGGTTCGTCGTCGGCGAAGCCCTGGGTCAGCAGCCCGCCTACAATCATCCAACCAGCCAGAATCAGGTGCCGCATCATCGCAGAAGGTCCTCTTCAATCGTGGTCGGTCCGCCGTCGGGCGTCGGCGACGGGTCCCTTGTTGATCTTGAACGCCCGGAAGCGTGAAACAAGCCCAGGGGCGTGTGAAATTCGCATGAGCGATGCTGGGAGGATCGGTTGCGCTCCCCAAAAGGCACCACCCAGCCGTCGCCGCGAGGGGCAAAGCTGGGTGGTGCAAGCGTGCAGCGAGGGCATTGGCCGAGCCTGGGCGATTACACCCGGAGGGCGTCGATGGCCCGGGCTTCGCGGTTGGCGGGTCCGAGCTGGTGGGTGTGCAGCGGGGGCACGTGGTAGTACTCCTGGAACGCGTCGATGAACACCTTCCAGTTGCTGTGGTTCTCCGCCCGGAACGAGTAGCGGTCGGTGTAGCGGTCGAAGGGGTGGTCCTCGAGCGCCCCCACCATCGGCCCGAGGAACTCGCGCAGGGTCTGCGGCGGCTCGTCGGCGACGTTCACGAACACGAAGCCCGCCCACACCTCG
>JBJHDE010000138.1:0-10406 GCA_050486385.1 Planctomycetales bacterium
GGCGGAATTCGCGGGGGAAGGTCGACCCACCCGGCTTAGGCCCGCCCCGCAACCGCCACGAGGCGTTGTTTGGCAGGGGTGGACTCGGTAGTTTGGGTGGTTGGTGCTGGGCGATGGGCGGCTGTGGTCCTGATGGCAGCCCCATGAGGCGGTGCGGCGCCTCACTCCACAGCCCTGAGTTCGGATGCCAGTCTGCCACTGGCTGCCGGAGATCTTGCCGAACCACCCACGGCACGCGTCGTGGTCCAAGTTGACCAACCGGGGGCTTCGCGACGCGAGGGCGTGTTCCCTGATCCCGTCGGTCCGGGAAAGCAGCCATCGGGGAAGCGGCGTTTGGGGGGAAGCATGGCGACGTTTCGTGGTCGACCCGAGGGTTTCGAAACGGATGTTTATCGCCTTCAAGGCGATGGACTTACCGCCCGCCTTCGATTGTCGAGGCTGGGGCGCGAGCCGCAAATCGTTCTCGAAGGCACGACCTATCGGGTTCGGAACCAAGTGGATGTCGACGGCCGATGGTCGCTGAGCCAGGATGATCGCGAACTCATGACGGCCACACGCACCGGGGGCCAAGATCAGGCCTTGGCACTGGACGTCGAGGGCGAGCGACACACGATTCGTCTTGATCAGGTCGATCGTCGGCTCTTTCGACTGGAACGCGGCAAGCGGGCGATTGTGGAGTTTCGAGCCGATTTCCTGTTGGGACGCCGTTTCACCGTCGACTGCCTCGTGGATGACGTCGACTTGCTGACGGTGGCCTTCGCCCTCTGGCTGGTCCTCACGGCAATGATCCTGCCGCACGGGTGCGGAGTTCTCTTGCACGACACTTGGCCAATCTGACTTTTCGCGCGACGCTCGGCCCCACTGCCGAACGGGTATCCGACGGTCAGTCGAGGCGGTTGCGGCTGGCGGCGATCAGGGCGTCGGCCCCTTGCTGGCGGAGCTGCTCGGCGGCTTGCCGGCCGAGTTGCTCGGCCTCCAGGGCGGGACCCTGAACCTCGACCCGGCGGGTCTGCCGCCCGTCCACCGAGGCGACCACGCCGACCAATCGCAATTGGCCGCGTTCGACACGCCCGTAGCCTCCTACCGGGGCCAGGCAACCGCCTCGCAGGGCGTTGAGCATCGCCCGCTCGGCCAGGACGGCGTGGAAGGTGTCGGCATGGTGGATGCTCGCCACGGCGGCGCGAGTGGCCGAGTCGTCCTCGCGGGTCTCGATGCCCAAGGCCCCTTGGCCAACGGCGGGCACCAGGGGCGCGGGGGCCAGTTGCTGGGTGATGCGGTCGGCCCAGCCCAAGCGGACCAAGCCGGCTTCGGCCAGGACAATGGCATCGAACTGGCCTTCTTCGAGCTTGCGGAGCCGCGTCTCGACGTTGCCCCGGCATTCCAACATCTGCAAGTCGGGCCGGGCGGCCAGCAGTTGACTGCGTCGCCGCAGGCTACCGGTGCCAATCCAGGCGGCTTGCGGCAGTTCGGCGAACGGGCGATGATGGCGACTCACCAGCACGTCGGCCACTGGGCCGCGTTCGGGCACCGCGGCCAGCACCAGGCCGGGCTCGGGATCGGTGGGCAGGTCCTTCAGGCTATGCACGGCCAGATCAATTTCGTTGGCCAGCAAGGCGTTCTGCAGCTCTTTGGTGAACACCCCCTGGCTGCCAATCGCCCCGACGGGGCCGACCTGCTGGCGATCGCCCTGGGTGCGAATCTCGATGACTTCGACCTCGACATCGGCCAGCCGATCCAGGGTGTCGGCCACCCACGAGGCCTGCCAACGGGCCAACGGACTGCCACGGGTGCCGAGCCGGAGTTTCATGGTGCAGGCGCCATCAGCAAGCGGAGCGGGAATTCACCACAGCGACGGCAACACGTCGTCCAGCACGGCGGTCGCTTGCCGCGGAGCACGATCGAATGTTGGCTCGTCCAGCGGTCGGAGGTCAATTCGCTGGATGGTTTCAGGAACATCCAGCCCATCGGTCCCCTCGACCAAACCCAGCAGCCGGGTGAGTTTCTTGTCGGCGGCCAACTCGGTGGCCACCTCGCTGCCCGGGGCCGAGCCCCACAGCACCCGAGTGTCGCCCGAGGGGGTGACCAAGACAAACTGCGGCGGCCCGTGGGGGTCGTCCAGGGGTTGGCGATCGGCCGTGACGATGCGTTCCAGCCCCAAGCGGACCCAGTGATCTTTCAGAAAACCGGCCAGTCGCGCGGCGGCATCGACCACCGGATCGCCCCAGTGGGTTCCGACCAGACCGGCCGGGGCACTGCCCACGCCCGCAAGCCGCGGGTAGCGTGCGGCCTCGCGAGAGGAAAAATCTTCGCTGGGCAACAGCACACCCGAGAGAGCCACCGGGTAGACGCCTCGCGGGACTTCGACCATCAGCACCGCGCGGTGCCAGGTGAGATCGATTTCCACGATGTTGGGATGGTGGATGCGGACCTCGCGGACTTCGTCGATCCAGGGGTGCAGGGCGAAGGCGTGGGCCAGGCGTTCGGCGGCGTCGGTCTGCGAGGCGTCGATCTCGCCGGTGAGGCCGGCATCGCGGAAGACCTCGGCGGCCACATCGCGTTCCACCGGGGGTGGCGGGGCTGGCAGACGAACATCCGACGGCTGAATCGGCATTCCGCTCCGCGCGACCAGCGAATCGCCCGCCCACCACCAACCGACGACCAGCAGCATCCAACCACCCAACACTATGGCGGCAACGCCCGCAAGCTGGGCCAGGGGCGAGGTGGGTTCGGCGGTCTTGGCGCCGACATCGGTGCGAGCAGCCATGGATCGGGCTCCGCCCAGGTTGGGTTCGGCGAGGCGGGTCGAGCAAGTCGCTCGGGGATCGCCCGCGGGGTGCGAGGCCGGATTGCGGTCGACGGTGGGCCGCTCACCACAGGGTCAAGGCGGGTTCCAGGGGCACCCCCAAGGTCCGCTCCACTTGATTGCGGGCGGTCTCCAACAACTTGAGCACATCGGCCGCGGTGGCCCCGGGCCGCGTGATGATGAAGTTGGGATGTCGCTCGCACAGTTCGGCGTGGCCCACGCTGGTGCCCTTGAGGCCGGCCTGTTCCAGCAGCATGCCGGCGCTAATGCCCCGCGGATTTTTGAAGGCGTAGCCGGTTTGCTCGTGACCCGGGGGTTGGTTGGCCTTGGTCACGATCCAATGTTTTTGCATCCGCCGGGCCAGCTCCTGGGGATCGTCTTCGGCGAGTTCGAACTCGGCCGAGAGGATCACCAGTTCGTCCAGGCTGCTCTCGCGGTAGGCGAACACCAGTTCGTCGCGACTGCGCGAGACGATTTGCCCGGCCTTGGTCAGCACCGTGGCACCGCTGGTCCACTGGCCAATGTCACCGGTGCGGCCGCCGGCATTGCCCCGCAGGGCGCCGCCCACGGTTCCGGGAATGCCGACCAACGGCTCCAGGCCGGCCAGTCCTTCGCGGACGGTCGTCGAGACCAGCGCGCCCAAGGCGGCGCCGCCACCGCAAGTGACACGGCGGCCCTCGACGCGGATGTCGGTGAAGCCCGGACTGGACAGGCGGACGACCACGCCGGGGATGCCGGCATCGGGCACCAGCAGATTCGACCCGCCGCCCAGCAGCCGGACGGGAACGCCGTCGGCGGCCGCGCGGCTGACCAGGGCGATTAGCTCGTCCTGGTTGCGTGGATCGGCCAACATCTCGGCCGCTCCGCCCACACGCAACCACGTGAGGGGGGCCAAGGGGTGTTGGGGTTGAATGATCTCGGCGAACTCATCCAGAAGCGGCATTCCCAGGATCCATCGGCCCGGACCACGAACAGCGTGTTTTCAACAGGCCACATTCTGGCAGATTCCAGGCCACTGGCCAAGGCCGCCGTGGCGGCCCAGCCGGCGTGGTGCTTGGCTCAGAACACATCCAGAATGAAGTGGTGGCCGCGATGATACCGCCGAGGCTGCGGGTAGTAGTTGTGCCACTGCCGGTTGTAGACCGGAATCCGCATCTCGGGCACATAGCGGTGATACAGGTCGCCGCTGCTCTTGAAGTAGTCTTGCCCGTAAAAATTGTGCGGGTAGTACACATAGGGGTAGTGGTAGAAGCGCTCCCAGTCGTGGGCGCTGTACGACTGTCCCCAGTGTTGATGGTAGGCCTGTTGGGCCTCGGCCTCGCTGGAGACGCCAAACGACACTCCAGCCAGCTCTACCAGCAAGGCCACCTTGCGCCACATCATCGGATCATCCCCGGTTGATGGATCGGCTCGGGACGCCGACCGCGTCTCCGACACATCCTTGGGTATCGGACACACAAGGCGTTGGGGTTCAGCCGAAACCCGCGAAGCCCTTCCATTGATCCCCCGGGCCGGCGACTGGCCGACCGCTTGGGTCAGCCGCCGTGGGTTGGAGGCACCCCTCAGGAATTCAGCCCGGGATGAATCCACTCGTTCGAACCATCGGCGTATCGCTCGCGCTTCCAGATGGGGACCTGCTCCTTGAGCGTGTCGATCAGCCATTGGGCGGCCTCGAAGGCCTCGCGGCGATGGGGGCTGCTGACCGCCACCGCCACGGCGATGTCGCCCAGCTCCAGGTGGCCGAGCCGATGGACCATGGCACAGCCCACCAGCGGCCAACGCGCGCGGGCGGTGGTTTCCAACTCCGCCAGCTTGGCCCGAGCCAGGGGCGCGTAGGCTTCGTAATCCAGGCTGGCGGTCCGCGTTTCGCCAGTGAACTCGCGAACGGTCCCCAGAAACAAGGCCACGGCTCCCGCCCGGGTCGAGGCCACCTGGTCCAGCACTGCGGCGGGTTGGATGGGGTCGTAGGTTAGCTCGATCATGGGGCTTATCCTCCACTGGGCGGAGGCAGGCAGGCCACGTCGTCGCCCTCGGCCAGGGGTGTGCTCTCGCTGGCCAATCGCTCGTTGACCGCAAACAGCAAATGCCCGGCCAACGGGGCCAGCCGCGGATAGGTTTCGACAAGTTGGTGTCGAAGCTGGGCGACCTGGGCCGGTGGCGGCACCTCGAGGGAAACCTGGGCTTGGCCCACGGCCTCGGCCGCGGCGGCAAACAGTTTGATGTCCACTCGCATCGGCGGTCTCAAGGGTTCGTGCCAAAGGACGCGACGGGCCTGGCTGCTTGGGCCGGGGTTCGATCAGCGGGTCGAGAGCACCTCGCGGACCGTCTCGGCGGGGACATCGCCCACCAGCTCGACGTGTCCCAGTCGGCTGGGCAGCACGAAGCGCAAACGCCCGTGTTCGACCTTCTTGTCGTGAGCCATCACATCAAGCACCTCGGCGGGATCGAGCCGGGGCGATTCGAAGGGCAAGCCGCAGGCGGCGATCAACCGCCGTTGCCGCTCGACCAGCTCGGGGTCGATCCGCCTCAAAGCCACGGCCAGTCGGGCGGCGCAGTCCATGCCCATGGCCACGGCCTCGCCGTGACGCAGTTCATCGTAGCCGGTGAGGGTCTCGAAGGCGTGGGCAAAGGTGTGGCCATAGTTCAGCACCGCCCGCAGCCCGCTGGTTTCGGTTTCGTCCTGGCTGACGACCAGGGCCTTGAGTTCGCAGCTTCGCGCGATGACCTCGCGGAGGGCGTCGTCGTCGCGGTCCAGCAGCCGCGGGGCGAGTTGTTCGAGTCGCGCGAAGAACGGCTCGTCGAGGATCACACCGTACTTGATGACCTCGGCCAGACCGGCGCGGTAGTCGCGATCGGGCAGCGATTCCAACAGGCCGGTGTCGATCCACACGCCCGCTGGCTGCCAGAAGGCCCCGACCATGTTTTTGCCGCCGGGCAGATTGACCCCGGTTTTGCCACCGACCGAGCTATCGACCATCGCCAGCAAGGTGGTCGGAATTTGGACGAAGCGGAGGCCCCGGGCGTAGCTGGCGGCGGCAAAGCCAGCCACGTCGCCGACGACACCTCCGCCGAAGGCGACAACCGCGCTGCGGCGGTCGGTGCCGACTTCCAGCATGGTCTCCCAGAGGGCCTGGCAGGTCTCGAGGGTCTTGGCGGGCTCGCCCGGCTCGATGACCAGGACGTCGACCTCCCAGTCGCCCTCGGCCAGCGGGTCGGCCAATTCGGTATCGAAGGCCGATTGCAGGTGCTCGTCGGTGACCACGACCAAGTGGCTGGTTGGGCCGCCGCGCTCCGCCAGCCAACTGGCCAGCGTGCTGGCCAGGCGTTCGCCGGCATCGGTGTGAATCAGGATCTCGTAGGAACGCGAACCCAGGGCCACGGGGACGGTGTGTGTGGTCATGGAGTGGGCCAACTGCGGGGGACGATCACGGCGAGCAACACCTTCGGGTAAACCTGCAGAATAACGGCGACGCCCTCCAGCGGAAGGCGGGAGGGCGTCGGGGTGCCGTGGGGAGTTGTCGCTAGGCGAGGAACTTAGTTCGGGCCGCCGATCTGAATCTCGGCGGGTTCGCGTTCCAGGCTGGGCCAGGTGTGCTTCACGGGCTGAGTCAAGGCGTCTTCGCGGAGGGCGACCATCGTGCCGAGGGGGCTCCACAAGAAGATGCGGTCGTTGACGTTGTTGGTCACAGCCACTGGAGTGGCCTGCGTGGGCAGGATGGCCAGTAGATTGCCCTTTTTGCGGTCGATAATCATCAACCGGCCTTCGCGATCGAGTCCATAGACCCGATCCTTGGTGGCGCTGGCAAACTGCTTGACGCCGGGCAACATCCACAACGGGGTTCCCTGGGCGGCCGGGCGACGGCGGCTGGCGGGACGTTCCTCGTCGTTGTCGTCGGCCTGGGGCTGGTCTTCGCTTTTGGGAGGCGTGGCTTGCAGGCAGATCATGCCGAAGTCGTCGCGGATGATGAACACCTGCGAGTCCAGCGGCACGGGTTTTTGGGTCACGGGGCCGCCCACATTGTATTCCCAGGCCGTCTCGCCACCGCTCCGCCGAAACTCGGCCGACATCGCGGTCAGCGTGTTGGTCTCGTCCATGACGTACAGATAGGGCGGCCAGAAGGCCAACGGGGCGCTCAGCCGGCCACTGACCTCGGCCTGAAAGACCAGGCCTCGCCGATCCATCCGCGAAGCGTAAATCGCCCCACGATTGGTCGCCCAGATGATCAGCTCGCGGCTGGCGACCGGGGCCATGTCGATGGTGCCCGAATGCCCGCTGAACCACGGTTGCTTGGCGGAACCGCCCACCAGTTCGGGATTTTCGATCGGGAAGGCTCGGAACTGGCCGTTCATCAGGGCCGCGTAGACCCATTCGTTGGTCACCACCGGTGCGGCCATGGCCACGCCCGGGGTGCGGGTCCGCCACAGGATTTGGCCGTCGTCGCGATCCAGCAGAAACACATCGGTCCCGGAAATGGCCGCAACGCCCGGGGCCCCGGCTCCTGGTGGCGACAGTTGAGTGAAGGCACGGCCGACGCGGGTCCGCCACATGCTGCGGCCGGTCACGGCGTCGATGGCCTCGACCACATTCTCGGAGGTCGACAGAAACAGCCGCTCATTCTGAATGATGGCGTGCTGGAGTTCGCTACGGGCGCCATCGACGGCGGCTTGGGCAAACCACATCCGATCGAGGCCCGCCCGGCTCGCCACCGAAGGCGAGAGGATCGGACCCTGTTGCGATTGGGCCACCGCCCCGGTTGGGCAGGCCGCGGCCAGTGCTACCACGGCGAGGGCAAGCGACACGGGAGATGTTCTCAACATAAAATTCAACCCAAAGGAAGTCGGCCCAGGGGGAGCATGCCGGCTGGGAATTCAGGGCTCGGGACAAATTGGGGCTGTGCCGAGGAAGCCCAGGTACACCCGAATGGGGGTCAACGCGCGGACCCATCGAGCACCGGCGGTCCGGACACCGGAACCCCGCCATCTCATTCTAACATAGGTCGGCTGCGTCGGCAGACAGGTTGGGAAAATGCCGTGCGACCCCTCAACTCGACCGGGGGAGATTCCGATTTTATCGGCCGCGCCGATAAACGTTCATGCGGACCGGCTCAAACGTGACGTCCACCAAGTTGCGACGGAACACCATCAGGTCGCCGGTATGCACGTTGAAGGTGACCCGACCCCGCTGATCGCGGAAGATGCCCGAAAAGGGATCGAAGCTGACCCCATTGGTATCGAATGCCCCACTGTAGGGGTTGTAGGGCACCCGCTGTCTTACCCGAAAGCCGTTGGGTTGGGTTTGGTACACCGTGACCCGATGAGTGCGAACATTGAACACGGCGTTCGGCGTGGTGAGTTGCCCGGTCATGGGCTCGTAGGTCACGCCTTCTGGCCCCATGACCACTCCGCTGGGCGGCAGCGGTCGACCGGCAGGACGTCCCACCGGAGATAGGGGTGCCGGATCGATGCCGATTTGCTCGATGACCACGCCATCGATGGTGACTTGCCGACTGCTCGGAATCCGTCGACCGGGCGTTGGCCCGCGCGGGCCGATCCGCTCGATACCTTCGACTCCGGTATTGGTCCGCGGGCGGTCACCGCCACCGATCCGCCGCACGCCATTGGAATCGTTGGCCTCGGGGGTCTCGTCGGCGGGTTGATCCAATTCCTCGGCCGGCAGCGGGGCGGCCTCCTGGCTGGGCGCTGGCTGGGCCGGGGGCGGCTCGTCGACACCTTGAGGAGCCTGGGCAAGCAAGGTCGAGGCGGTCACGAAGACGATGACCCCTCCCAGCACAACTCGGATGGCGGTCATGGCAGGCCCTCCACGAAACGGTGCATATTCCAAATGCGGTGGGTTCGCCGCCCCTGGCGCTCGCGTCGCCACCGCCCGAAAGTCCCAACGACCCTCAATCATACGCGGCCAGTTGGGTTCGAGGCCAGCAAACCCTGGGAACCGACGCTCTGGGGCGATGGGCGGCTCCGAATTTTCGGCATAGTTGCCGCGTTTGCCCACATCGGCGGTGTGTTCTCCCTGTTCGCTGGGGATGGTATGACTGTTGCCTGCGTGCGGGCGGTGGCTGGTTGCTCATCGAGGCGCGTTTCCCAGGAAACCGGCGGCGAGTCGAGACCTCGCCCCGACGCTCCCGCTGCCGTTGATCGAAAGCTCGCGATAAACTTGTCGCTCGGGGTGAATCCGCCGGGTGCCGCAATAGACTGCCATGCCGATTGAGTTTCTCTGTCCGAAGTGCAAGACCCTACTGGCGACGGCCGATGGCACGTCGGGGCAGTCGGTCAAATGTACGTCGTGCGGGCTGGTCATGGCCGTGCCCGACCTGACCGAACGCCCGGCCTCGGCCGATGCGATCCTGTCCGAGGTCGAGCAGGAATACAACGTCCTGGACGACGACGACACCCGGGCGTTTCAGCTTGTGGGATTGGAACCCGATCGCCCGCCGTCGGCGGTGTGGCAGCAAGAGTCGACGCCGCACCCGCAGGCCTCCGAGACCCAGGGCGGAGGCGAGGCCGAGCGGCCCACGCCGGCCGAGTGGGACGCGTCGGCCTCGGTGAGCGCGATCCTGGATGAATTTCCCCTCAGTGAGCCCGATCGGCTGTTCTCGCCAGCGCCGCAGCGGTTCGATCCGCTGTTGGCTTTGGCCTACGGCTGGCACATCCTCCGGCGGAACCTTTTGGCCTTTGTCGTGCCGAACTTGCTGATCGTGGGGGTGCTGGTTGCGGCGGCCTGGCTGATGTGGTGGTCCCGAAGTTGGACACTCTGGCTGGTGGTACCGCCAGTGACCTTGCTGCTGGTTTGGGCCATCGCCCTGGCTCTGGCCGCCATCACCATTCGGGCGGCTCGCGGGTTGCCATTGGGTTGGCCATTGCTGCGAGGGCTGATCCAGCACGGCTCGCAGGTGGTGCCGACTGTCGGGGTTTGGCTGGTGTTGATGTTGGTGCTGCACGTGGGTTGGGCCACGCTGGTGGTGGCCTCGACCCAGGTGCTGGGGCTGTTGGTGGGGTTGGCCGTCAGCCTGCTGATGACGCTGTTGACCCTGGTGGCCCTGGCCCATGTGATTTGGCTGCCGCTGGTGGCCTGCGATGATCCGGCCGGTGGGCTGGGGCAGCACCTGGGCCGTTCCATGCGAATGGGCCGCAGCGAGCTGGGCTCGATCGTGCTGCTGTTGGCCAGCCTGGGCTGCGCGATTGTGGGCCTGTTGCCGTTGGTCGTGCTGTTTGGCTTGCCGCTGGCGGCCAGCGGCGTGGCGGCGGCCTATGTGCTGCTGTGCCGCGAGTTCAACGATGCCGGCTGAAGTGGCCGCGACGGCGGCAGCGCTAACGAGAAGACCTCGGGGCCGACGTGCTGGGTCACCGCGCGGCCAAACAGCGTGAAGGCATTGGCCGACTCGATGTGGATCGGCAGAATCTGCCCGATCTGCCGCCGCGTGCCTGTGTAGACCACGATGCGATCGCACATCGTGCGGCCCGTAAGCTGCACCACCGGACCCTCGGCCCCGTGACGCTCGGCGGCCTTGCTCAGCCCTTCGACCAGGATTTCAACCGTTTGGCCGACGAACGGTTCGTTGAGTTCCTGGCTGATGGCGTTCTGTAA
>JBJHDE010000139.1:0-10375 GCA_050486385.1 Planctomycetales bacterium
CTGCCGAGACGCTGCGGGTGTGGCCCGCGGTGGCGGCGCTGCCCCGCGAGCTGCGATTGCCCTTGATCGAGAATGCCAGTTCCACCCTGAGGCAGCTTTCGACCACGCAAAGCCAACGCTTTCTGGCGAATGTCGATGCCCTGATCGAGGCCGACCAGCGGGTTCACATTTTCGAATGGGTCCTGCGGACGCTGATCGTTCACCATTTGCAAAGCAAGCCCCGTCCGCCGCGTGTGAAGTATCGTAATTTGAACGCTCTCCGCGAGCCGATTGCCGTGGTGCTTTCGATTCTGGCCCAGGCCAGCAGTCAGCAGCCCGAGGAAATTCAGGCGGCCTTTCAGGCTGGGGCCGCACGACTGGACCCGCTGGACGTGAAGTTGCTGTCCGGGGCCGAGTGTGGGCCCAAGGCGCTCAATCAGGCGGTTTCAACGTTGAAAGATGCCGCCCATCCCATCAAGCGGAAGGTGATCGATGCCCTGGCCGCTTCCGTGGCGGCCGATGGTCTGGTGAACGTCGTCGAGGCCGAGTTGATGCGGACCATCGCCGACACCATCGGTTGCCCCATGCCACCGCTATTGCCCGGGCCGATGGACGCCGCCGTGCCGGCAGATACGGCCACGACCGCCGACGTTGATGCCGGGTGAGGCGAGTCGCGCCTGGGAGACACCTGTCCCAGCACCCTGCCCGGGGCGAATCGAACGGCCCTTCAAGGTCGATTTGGGATTTTGACCCCAACCGACCGCTCACCGAGGGCGTGGCTCTCGTGGGAGGACGATCGTTCACCCGACCCGCGCGGCCGCCGGCGAGCGGGATTGCCCCCGCCGTCGTGCGGTGGAGCCTCTGGGAAGGAACAGCACCGCGGCCCACGGCAGGCGAGTCAGCACCTCGGCCAGCAACAGCGAGACGCCACATCCCGCAACCAAGGCGAGCACGCCCGCCGCGGCGGTTCCGAGTTCGCAGGTCTCGTTGAGCAATCGGAAGCTGACCGATTGAAAACCGTCGTGAAACAGCAGCAGAAACAGGCTGTTGCGGCCCAGGTAGCTGGTCCAGCGGGCCAGTCGTGGCCAGTGCAGGCAACGGCTCGACAACCACAAGATGCCGAGGATTCCGAGCAGGGCCTTGAGGGTGCTGAGCCCCAGGCTGTCGTAGCGGCGGAGATTCAGGTCCAGGGTGTCGCCGCTGAACAGGTGCAGCGCCGCGAAGGCCGCCAAGGCCAGGATCCCGAAGCCATCGCCCACCGTGCGGCTGGTGAGTTGGTGGCGGAAGGTGAATCCCAACAGAAAGTAGAACGCGCTGACGGCCAGCAGGTCGACGCTCCAGGGCAATTCGGGCCAACCGGTAACGGGGCCATCGTCGGGATCGGTCCAGCCCAGGGGCCATCCCCCACAGGCCTGGATCACCCCCACACCGCCGATCAGCAAGGCAAGCAGCACCACCGCCGAGCCCAGCCCCGGTCGCCGCAGCACGGGCAGGGCGGTCACAAGCAACCAACCTGTCACAACAACCAGCAGCAGGTGCGGCAGAAACCACAGCGGCGGAGCGATCAGGGTCTTGCCGTGCGCATAGAGGACGCCGACGCCATAGAATTGCCAGGGCAATCCCAACAGCAGCACGGCGGGAATGGCCAATGCGGCGGTGGTAGCCAGATAGGGTTTCAGCAGCCGATCGGCCCGGTCGGCCACCAAGGTGGACAGCGGCTGCTGAACGGGTAGGAACACCCCGCTGAGCAGCAAGAACAAGGGCAGGTGAAAGGAGTAGATCACCTGGTACAGGACACCCGGTTGGTCGAGCACAAGCGGATTGTGCCCGAAGACCACAAGCAATATGCCCAGGCCCTTGGCGACATCCAGGCTTGCCCAGCGTTGCTGCCGGGGCGGCGAGGATCGGTCAGCCATCACGCCGGCTGGAGAGGGGCTTCGTCACACAGTCCTCAATGGTCGGCACAGCCCGAATGGCTTGCCGCTGTCGATGGGGTCAACCGTTGGCCATCCCTTCACCCTCGATGATGCGCCCGGGGCGCGTCAAGCATAACCCGGGAGGTTTCGAAAAAAGCTGACCGGGCGGGTCGCTCACGCCGCTTCCCGCTCGCTGGGGTGGCGCCACTGATCGAGCGTCACCGCGGCAATGATGATCACACCCAAAACCACGTCCTGAAACCAGTCCTCAAACACCAGCATTGTGCAGCCGCTGCGAATGAATCGCACGATGGCGGCCCCCACCAGTGTCCCCAGCACACTGCCGCGCCCGCCCGACAGGCTGCCGCCACCGATGACCACCGCGGCGATGATATCCAGTTCCATGCTGTTGCCCTCGGCCGGATTGCCCAGCTTGGTTCGCGAGAAGGCCAGCAAGCCGCCGATCCCCACAAAGACGCCGGCCAGCGAGTAGATCGCAATCTTGATGCGGGGGACGTTCAGACCGCACAGCCGGGCGGTGGCCTCGTTGGAACCGATCGCGAAGATGTAACGCCCAAACACCGTGCGATGCAGCAGCACAGCCAGGCCCAAGGCGAGCACAATCAGCAGCCAAACCGCCGGCGGCAGGGTGAACCAATGCGGGTTTGGCGAGGACGCCATCAGCCAATCGCGAATCCAGGCGGGCACCTCGGTGGCACGATCCGGGCGGACCGCCGCGCCCGACGCGGGCCACTTGGCCAAACCTCGATAAATTGCCATCGTTCCAAGCGTCACAATGAACGGCGCCAACCGCAGTCGGGTGATGAGCAAGCCGTTGGTCAATCCGCACAGCGAACCGCAGGCCACGCAGGCCAGCACGCCCAAAGTGGCCACCACGGTGAGTTGCCACTCGGGCGGCACACCGCTGGCCAGCCCAAAACCATGGCGCTCCAGCGTGACCGCCAGCACGACCGAGGACAGGGCCAGCGCGCTGCCCGCCGACAGGTCGATCCCGCCGGCAATGATGATTAGCGTCATGCCCAGCGCGGCGGTGGCCACCGTAACGGTTTGCAGCCACACGTTTTGAAAGTTGAGCGGGTTTAAGAACTTCGATCCGCCTTCCCCACGGGGCGCCGTGAAGAACTGCCAGGCAAACTCGGCCAGTCCCAGCGCGCCGTCGCTGGCCGCATAGTCGCGGGCCAGCTCGGCCAGTGTGAACAGCCCGATCACGGCCACCAGTGCAAGCAGCGGGGCCAAGACTTTGAAAACGGTCTTCATGCGTCGTTCCCTGGAAGTTCAATCGCACGGGCCAAGGCGGTTTCTTCGGTCCATTCCCGCGCCGGACGAATCTCGACAAGCTCGCCGCGGGCCATCACACCCACCCGGTCGCACACGGCCAACAGTTCGGGCAGATAACTGCTGATAAACACAATGGCCTTGCCCGCGGCGGCCAGTTGGCCCATCAAACGATAAATGTCGGCCTTGGTGCCCACGTCAATGCCCTTGGTGGGCTCGTCCAGCACCAACACCTCGGCATCCTCGTGCAGCAATCGGGCCAACACCACTTTCTGTTGATTGCCGCCCGACAGTTGCCGCACGGGCTGCTCGGGCCCTTGGGCCTTGACCTGCAATTGGCCAATCAACTCCGTCACCCGCTGTCGTCGTCGGCCCGGGGTCAATAGGCCCATCCGGCGATAGTGCCCCAGGCGGCTGAGGGTGACGTTATCGGCAATGGTCATGGTCTGGGCCAGGGACTCGGTCTTGCGGTCTTCACTGCAAAAGCCCAGGCCGCCGCGGAGGCGGGTGCGGACATCGTGGGCCAACGCTCGGCCGTGAAGTTCCACCCGTCCGCTGACAATGGGGTCCAGCCCCAGCAGGCAACGGGCCAGTTCGGTGCGTCCCGCGCCGACCAGCCCGGCCAGGCCCATTATCTCGCCCCGGCGGAGCGTGAACGACACATTCTTCGGCTTCCGCCGACCGCTGAGCCCCTCGACCCGCAGCAGGACCTCGCCCAGAGCGTGATCCACCTGGGGAAACAACTCCTCGACACTGCGGCCGGCCATCATGGACACGATTTCGGCATCGCTGGTGTCTTGCACGCGACCCGCCCCGGCCACACGACCATCGCGGAGCACGCAGAACCGCTCGCACACCCGACGCACTTCTTCCAGGAAGTGGCTGATGTAAATGATGCCCAGCCCGCGACGTTTGAGAATCGCGATGACTTCAAACAAGCGCTCGGCATCGCCACGGGTCAAGCTGCTGGTCGGCTCGTCAAAGATGACCAGTCGGGCGTCGCGGACCAAGGCGCGTGCGATCTCGACAATTTGTTGGGTTCCCACGCCCAAGCGGCCTACCGGCTGATGGCGTGGCAGGTCGGCATGTCCCAACAGTTCCAGCACCTCATCGACCACCGCGCGGCCCTTGCGACGCAACCGCCATCCGCTGCGGTGCGGTTCTTGGCCCAGCAGGATGTTGTCTTCGACCGAGAGATCCGGGGCCAGCGTGAGTTCCTGATAGATCATGGCCACGCCGGCCTGGAGGGCATCGTTGGGCCCCTGGGGTCGAAAGGGCCGGCCGTTGATCCACAATTCGCCGCTGTCGGGGGTGACCGCGCCGCTGAGGATTTTCATCAGGGTGCTTTTGCCGGCACCGTTCTCGCCGACCAGGGCCAGCACCTCGCCGGCGGCCGCCTCGAAGCTGACATCTTGCAGGGCCTGGGTCCGCCCGTACCGCTTGAAGACGCCTTGAGCGCGAAGCAGGCCGTTTGCCATGGGGGCTCGTCCAACCAAGTGCCGTCGCCAAGATCACCCGCCTGACCGACGAGGTGGGATTGTACGTCGCCCGATCGGCCGATGCCATGACGTGCCAGCGGGGCGGCGTGGTCTGGGGGGTGGCCTGTGCGAGGCCGTTCGCGTTCTGCCGATTTGGCCAGTGAGAGCGGTTTCGCGGACCGCACGGACGGGGCCCACCGCCGGTCGGTCGGGCCAACGGCGGAATCGCTACAGGCCGCGAGAGGCCCACCGCCGCGGGTGCTACAGGGCGACTAATTGACACGACGGCGCCAGGTCTCGTTTTGGGCCCGGTCCCTATCGTAGGAAATCGAACCGCGCGCTTGACAACGCCGGCTTCCGCGGGCCGAAAACATTCTTGCGTACTCCCTGTCGGGACGGGCCGCATGGCTCGTGTTCGATGGGTCTCTGGGTTGAACAACATCATTGAGCTTGCCATCCGCGATTTCCCGGCCCCAGTCGGCCAATCGCCCACGAGGAGACCTTGCGATGCGGTCCGTCCTGACCGTCGCCGCCGTCGTCTTATTGACCACGGCCACGACGGACGCTCAAACGCTGATCCCGGCCGAAAGCGTCCCCCAGCTTCAACGTGTCAATGTCTGGTCCGATGAACTCCCCTTGGCCGATCCTGGACCCGGGCCCGCTCCGGCTCGCATTCTGACGCCGCGCGCCACCGACTCCATGAACGTGGAGCCCTTGCCCGAGCCCCAACGCCAGGAGTCCCGCAACTCGGGCCGACTGGGCGCGGTGCCGGTGATTGATGCCTACAGCCGGCCGCTGGTGCCCGCCTCGCGGCCCGACTCCTGGGACCTGATTCATCAGCGGGCCTGGAACCAGGCCGAAGAGCGGCGGCTGCGGATTGCCGAACGCCAGCGGTTGGGCATCTCGTTGTCGCGCCCGGTGTGGCAGCCCACGCCCTACACCAGCGGTCCGCTGACGGGGCCCTCGCCGCAAGCGGTGCCCGTGGCGCCGGTGCCCGCGGTGCCCTATCCGGCCGAGCCGCCCACCAGCGAGGTCAACGACCGTTACGACTCGCTGAGCCAAAGCTACGACGACGCTTACGACTCGTACGATTCGTACTTCTCGACCGAGCCGTGATCGTACTGGCTAGCCACGTCGGCCAACGGGGCGAGTCGGGCGACGAACGCCGCCTCGTTGGTCAGCACGGCCATTTCGATGGCCACGGCACCCAGCGGCAGGCCGGCAAGCTCGGCCACGCGGAGCTTCACAAAATCCTTCTGCGTGCAGACCAGGGCCTCGGCCCCCACGTCCTGGGCCCAGCGGCCGAGTTCAGTCACGTCCTCGGCTGAATAGGCGTGGTGATCGGGAAACTCGCGGAAGCCGCACAGGCGATAGTCCAGGCCGGCCAGCGTACGGCGAAAACCCTCGGGATGGCCCAGCCCGCAGAAGGCCGCCACCCGCCGCCCAGCCCATGCGTCCGCGGGGCGATCGGGCTGGTTGTGTCCCAGCAGTCGCCGGGGCTGGTGGGCCAGCTCAATCCACAACGCCTGGGGATTCCAACGGGCGACTTCGTCCTGAATCGCCCGCCGTGCGTCCTCCGCCAGCAGATCGGCACGGCTCAGGGCCACGACATCCGCCCGCCGCAGTCCCGCCAGGGGTTCCCGCAGCAGTCCGCGTGGGAACACCCGCCGGTGGCCGAACGGCTCGAGGGCGTCGAGCAGGACGATGTCCAGATCGCGGCCCAAGCGGCGATGCTGAAAGCCGTCGTCTAACAGGATCAACTGGCTGGCCAGCTCTTCGATGGCCAGGTGCGCGGCCTCGATCCGCCGGGGATTCTCGAGGTGCGGCACGTCGGGCAGGTTCTCTTCAAGCTGCAAGGCCTCGTCGTTCTCGTGGCCGTCGACGGCCCCATAGCCCCGGCTCACGATGGCCACCCGCACGCCTTGCCCGCGGAACCAACGGGCCAGCCACTCGACCATGGGTGTCTTGCCAGTCCCGCCCAGCGTGAGATTGCCAACGCTGACCACCGGCACGCTGACCCGCGTCACCAGATCGGCACGACGATCGTAACGGCGGTTCCGCCACATCACGGCCCAGGTGTACGGCCATTCGGCCATGGCCAGCAGGCCGCGCGTGGCCGCGGCGGCCAGTCCCCGCCGACGCCCGCTCACGATTTCACGAAAGTCCTGGGCCTGCATACCGAGCGGTTTCCGGTGGGGGAGTGGCCAACGTGGGACGATGCCGGCGACGCGGCAGGCCCGATTCTCACCATTTCGCGGCGTTGCCCAAGCCCCCTGGGTTGCGGCATTCGCGGCGCTTGACCCACGATGCAAATTCTCCAGCTTGCCGCCACCGGGCCAGGTTGCCCCCGGAGGCCCACTTTCCGTCAACTGAGCTTGCTGGGATGGGCCGTTGGCGGGTAGAGTCTCGCCTCGCCATTCTGTTCATTCGATTCGCTGCCCGCCGGGCGTGCTTGTGCGCTCGGGGGACTTGTCTTCGCGGATCGGTTGTCGCCTCGCACGGCTCGCGTATGCGCCAGGCAACATGTCGCCCTGCGGCTTGTGCTCGGTCGGCCCGGTTTGGGCTGGGCCTGGGGGTCGCGTTGTGCCTGTTGGTGCCCAGCGTGGCGGCGGATGAGCCGGTCCAGTTATCCGCACAACGGGGCCTGCATGCCCCATTGCCCACCGGCGATGCCGCTTGGTTGCTGTTGGACGGCGGCCAGGTGCGGGCCGAGGGCGAGGCCATCGACTTCGACACCGCCGCCGTTCAGGTCTGGCGAGCCGGGCCGCAGTGGACCGTCTCGCTGTATGCCGAACATCGCGGCCAGAACGTCCGCCGCTTGTGGGCGGTGGACCAGCCCGTTGAGTTTGGCGGTGGCCAGCTCCAACGGGTCGCCTTCGCCGCTCTGCAGAACGACCCACTCTATCAACGTGCCTTTGGCAGCGATCCCGAGGTCGTCCAGCCCGCCCACGCCGGCCAGCCACCGGTCGAACCCGCGGCCTGGATGCAGCCGTTGCCCCATCGCGATGGCAGCCAGCCCCAGCCTCCGGCGGCGACGCCTCGCCGCAGCGAACGCCAACCCGACGGGGTTCTTGAAAGCGTGCCACCTCCCCGCGCCGCGCCGCGAACGCTCGACGGGGCGGCGCCCCGAGCGCCCGACGGGGCCGGTCCCGCCCAGCCATCGGGACGGCGGCTGAGGGCCTTTCCCCGTAGCGGCGAGCGCTTGCAGCTTGAGAGTCGACCGGCTGGCTACGGGGACGTGCAGATTACGACCATCACCGGTGGCGTGCAGTTGCTGGTGGATGGGATGGCCTTCGACGGGCCTGGCGAGGGCCCGCAACCGGCCGACCTCTCGGCGGATCGGATGGTCATCTGGAGCACCGGCGGCATCGATCTCATGGGGCAACAGCCCGCCGAGGATCGACAAGGAGTCGAGGTCTACCTGGAAGGCAACATCGTGTTCCGTCAGGGCCAACGGGTGATTTTTGCCGACCGCATGTTTTACAGTGTGCCGCGTGAAGTGGCCGTGGTGCTGGACGCCGAACTCATGGCGCCCACGCCTGACCGTCCGGGGCTGTTCCGCCTGGGATCGCCGCTGATTCGGCAAGTGGCGCCGGGGCGGTATTACGCCGAGGACGCCTTCTTCACGACCAGTTTGCTGGGCCGACCCACCTACCGTTGGCAATCGGGCAGCGTGTACGTGGTGGATCGTGAACTGCCCGCGGTCGATCCGTTAACGGGGCAACCCTGGATCGACGCGGCGACCGGTCAGCCGTTTGTCCGCCGCGAGACGACGGCCACCAGCATTAACAACACGCTCCGCCTGGGCGAAGTGCCCGTGCTGTATTGGCCGTACTTGTCGGTCGATGCCCGCGATCCTAACATTGTGTTGAACAAGTTTCAAACGAAGCAGAACAATATCTTCGGAACCCAGGTGTTGCTGGGCTGGGATATGTTCAGCGCCTTGGGTCTCGAGGCCCCGCCGGGCCAGCAGTGGCGTTTGAATACCGACTGGCTGTCCCAACGCGGCTTTGGTCACGGCACCGAGTACCATTACCGTGGGGCCGAACTGTTCGGCACCCGCAGCGAGCATTTTGGCAACCTCTGGATCTGGGGCATCGCCGACCACGGTCGCGACAACCTGGGGGCTGGCCGTACGAGCCTGGCCCCCGAGCAAGACTATCGCTACCGCATCGTCGGTCAGCACCGGCAGTACTTTGACAGTGGCCTGCGGTTCTCGGCCGATGTGGGACTCATCAGCGATCGCAACTTCCTGGAGCAGTATTACGAGGCCGACTGGGACAACGGCCCCGACCTGCCCACGCGCTTGGAACTCTACCAGCCCATGGACAATCAGAGTTTCCGGCTCAGTGCGCTGGTGAATCTGAACGATTTCTTCATGGAAGGCGAGCGGCTGCCCCAGTTCGATCATACACTCCTGGGACAGTCGGTGTTGAACAACTGGCTCACTTGGCACTCGCACACCCAGGTGGGTTACAATCGCGTTCGGCCGGTCACCACACCCCAAGACCCGGCCGACCTGATGAACTTCACCTTCCTGCCGGGCGAGGCCGCTGCCCAGGGCCAACGCCTGGTGACCACCCAAGAGCTTGATCTGCCCCTGCAAACCGGGCCCGTTAAAGTGGTCCCCTACGCCTTGGGACAGTTTGCTCACTGGGGCGAGGATCTCAACGGCGACCAGTTGAACCGAACCTATTGGCAGGCGGGTGTCCGCACCAGTTTGCCCATGTGGAATGTTTACCCCGAGATCCGCAGCCAACTGTTCAACCTGGATGGCATCGCCCACAAGATCTCGCTCGATACCGAAGCCTCGATCGCCGAAGCCAATCGCGATTTGAACGATATCCCGCGCTACACGGCCCTGGATGATAACAACGTCGAGCACTTCCGCCGCCGCTTTCCGAGCTTGAATTTCGGCGGAGTCCTGCCACCCCAGTTCGACGAACGCTTCTTCGCGGTCCGTAGCGGCATGGGCGGACACGTGACCAATCCCGCGCCCGAGTTCGTCGACGACCTCCGCGTGATGCGGGTGTCGCTGAACCAGCGCTGGCAGACCCATCGTGGACGCCCGGGCGATCGGCACGTGGTCGACTGGATTACGCTCAATACCCATCTGAGCTACTTCCCCGAGGCCGATCGCGACAACTTCGGCCAGGACTTGGGCCTGGCTGGCTACCACTTTCTCTGGAACGTCGGCGACCGGTTGGCGGTGTTCTCGGATGGCGACTTCGACATTTACGACATGGGCCGCCGCTTCGTCAGCGTAGGCACCTTTGTCGAACGCCCGGGGATCGGCCGGTTCAGCATTGCCTACAAGTCGCTGGAAGGCCCGTTCAACACCCAGGCCATCGATGTGGGGATCGACTATCGCATGAGCCCCAAGTGGCATAGCCACTACTTCATGTTCATCGACCTGGGCAACGGCGGCAACATCGTGCAGAACTTCCACATCACCCGCGTGGGCGAGTCCTTCCTGCTGCGGATGGGCTTCAGCTTCAGCGAGTCGAAGGACAGCCTGTCCTATGTGTTCGCCATCGAACCGCGAGCCCTGATTCCCACGACCGGCCCGCTGGCCGGCATGGGCCTGGATCACCGTCGCCGCTTTGAGTAGCCCCGCCGCGGGTCGTCGCCGCACGGCCAATTTCGGTCCGCCGCTTGATGAATCGACCACCGTGCGGAACACTAGAAGGGTGAGGGGGCACACAT
>JBJHDE010000140.1:0-2949 GCA_050486385.1 Planctomycetales bacterium
CAGCCTGACTCCGCCAGAGTTCGCGCCCCGAGCGCTTGTCGAAGGCCACCAGCACCGCCTCGCGGGCCCCGACCTCCACCAGCAAACTGTCGCCGTAGACCAACGGCGACGAGGTGTAGCCATAGTCGCGAAGGCCCGATCGCCCGACCCGCGGCCGCCGGGTCATGCCGTACTGGTCGTACAGGTTCTTCGACCAGCGGAGTTCGCCTTCGCGTCGGGTGTCCCAACACCTGAGTTCGCCATCGTTGTTGAGTGTGTACAACCAGCCCGTTTCGGGATCGAGTTCCGGCGTGCCGGTGGGACCGCCGTAGAAGCTCTCGTCGCCGGTGGCGTGTCGGGCGTAGCGCGGCGCCGGATAAGTCTGGCTCCACACCGTCGAGCCGTCCGCCAGGTTCAGGCAGACCACGCGATCTTGGCCCTCGCGATGACCCAGCGTGTACAGGCGCTCGCCCAGCACCAGGGGTGTGGTGCTGCCTTCGCCTACGCTGGTTTGCCAGGTCGGCCGATCGGCAATCCATTGCCCGTCGCGGTAGCCCGAGGGTTCGGGCGTGTGGCCGTTGCGGGTCGGTCCGCGGAAGTGCGGCCAATCGGCGGCGTCCAGGCTGGGGGTCAGAGTCGCGCCAACCGCCAGCACGACGAGTCCGAGAATGCGGCGAGTCATTGTCGAGGGCTCCGGTCCAGGTGAAAGGGTTCGTTGCGTGGACCGACCACGTCGATCACCACATCCAGATCGTCGAGTTGCTCGTGCAGCCGCGCCCGCACGACGGCGGCTTCGGCCGGGCCATTGAGCATGGCAAACACAGTTGGCCCCCAACTGCTTTGACCGACGCCACGGACACCGGCGGTGGTCAGGGCATCAGCCACCCGGCGGACCAGCGGCGTGGCGTACACATCGCCCTGGGCATTCTTGAAGCAGGTGCCCGCCAGTTGCCCGTAGCGATACAGGGCATCGCTGGCGGCGGCAAACTCGCGATCGGCCACAGCCGGCAGGAACTCAGTCAGCAGAATCCGGCACAGTTCGGCCGTCACGGTCAAGGGAACCGGCGGAAGCTGGGCAAACGCCCGACGCTCTTCGGCCCCGCTGAGTCCTGGCCGACCCAAGGGGCGAACCAGCAGCCACGGCCAGTCGGTTGGCCACTCCAAGCGGGCCAACAACGGGCTGAGCGTTTGGTCGGGGCCTTTGCCGCCTTCCACCAGCAGCCCGCCTCGCAGAAAGCCAAACAGGCCAATCGCCGAGCGCTGCGCTCGCTGCGTCAAGCGGGCCCAATCGGCGGGCTCGCGCGGTGGGCCCTCGGGGGCGGCTTGGGCCCAGACCGCCGCGGCGGTGGCCAGGGCGAGTTGGGTTCCGCTGCCCAATCCATGATGGCGGGGAGCCGCCGAAACCACCGTCAGGGCCAACGGCTGGGTTGGAACACCGGAGGGCAAGCTGGCTTGCACCTGCTGGGCGACTTCCAGCACCCGCTGGGACGCGGGCCCTTGGGTCGACCAGCGTGAAGCGGGTTCCGCCCGGATGATCGTTTGGGGCCCCGCCAGCATGACGCCCGCCCCGCCGTACTGGCGGCAAGCCGGTTGGCCGAACGACAGCAGGCCGAAGTGCAAGCGACTTCCGGTGCGGACCTCGACGATATGGGTCATGACGGACTTCTCGCGGGGTGAAACGCCGCCATTCTAAACGATCCCCACCGCTGGTGCTGCCCGGCCCGGGACCGCCAAACCGCGAGGGTTGCCGGCCGCGGCACGACGCACCGCGGGCGGGGGCTTCTTTCGGCTGGGGGGGCAACGTGCTACAAAAACAGCCCAACACGCGGCACGAATCCTTTCCCCCCTTCAGTGTGTGGAGGCCCCAGCATGGCAATCAACGACCCGATCCAACGCAAGCTCCGCATGGCCCTGGCCGGTGGTGGCCGAGGCTCATTCATTGGTCGCGTGCATGCGGTGGCCGCACGACTGGACCTGCGGGCCGAGGTCGTGGCTGGCGCCCTCAGCAGCAATCCCGAAGTCGCCAAGCAAAGCGCCCCCGACTACGACATTGACCCCGACCGGGCCTACGGTTCGATCCAGGAACTCATTGAGAAGGAACTGGCGCGACCGGCCGACGAGCGGATCGACTTCGTCACCGTCGCCACCCCCAACCATGCCCACTTTCCCATTGCCAAGGCGGCCGTCGAAGCCGGCTTCAACGTGGTGTGCGACAAGCCCTTGACCCTCGACCTGGCCGAGGCCGAAGAGCTGCTCAAAATCGTCGAAGCCTCGGGCGTGGTGTTCGCCGTGACCCACAACTACACCGGCTACCCGCTGGTGCGGATGGCCCGCGAGATGATCCTCTCCGGCGAGTTGGGCGAGATCAACGCCGTCCGCAGTTGCTACATTCAAGGCTGGCTCCGCGAGAAACTGGAAGACACCGGCCAGAAGCAAGCCGGCTGGCGGACCGACCCCAAGAAGAGTGGTGCGGCCGGGTGCTTCGGCGATATTGGCACCCACGCCTACAACCTGCAGCGGTACATGACCGGTTTGCTGCCGGCCGAGGTGAGCTGCCACCTCAAGACCTTTGTGGAAGGTCGCCCCCTGGACGACTACGGCACGGCGATCGTCCGCTACGAGGGTGGGGCCCTGGGCACGGTGACCGCCAGCCAGATTTCGCACGGTCGCGAAAACGACCTGTCGATCGAAATTGACGGCACCAAGGGCAGCTTGCAGTGGCGGCAGGAGAACCCCAACGAGCTGATTCTGCGACGCAACGGCCACCCCCACGCCATCTACACCCGCGACCCCAACGCCCCATTCATGAACGATGCCGGCAAGGCGGCCAGTCGGTTGCCGAGCGGGCATCCCGAGGCGTTTTTCGAGGCGTTCGCCAACGTCTACGGGGCCGCCTACGACGCGATGATTCGCCGGATCGAGGGGCAAGCGTTCGAGACCCGCGATACGGTGTATCCCAACATCTACGAC